>NZ_JBHSCH010000001.1:0-271135 GCF_042651065.1 Teichococcus aestuarii | reverse complement strand
CCGCGCCGCCGCCCGCCGCGGCCCCGCCCGCCCTCTCCGGCTATGGCGCCCGGCTGGCGGCGCTGCCGCCGCTGCCGCCGCCGGGCTCGGACGCGCTGGCCGTCGATTTCCGCCATGGTGAGCTGGCGCCGGCCGACTTCCCCGCCCTGCCCTGGCGCCGCGCCCTGGCGGAGGGCGCGCGCCGCCCGCCGCGCCGCCTGCGCTACGGCGACCCGGCCGGCGACCCGCCGCTGCGCGCGGCGCCGACCGGCTATCTCTGGCGCGCGCGCGGCCTGCGCTGCGCGCCGGAGCAGATCGTCGTGGTGGGCGGCTCGCAGCAGGGCATCGACCTCTGCGCCCGGCTGCTGCTCGACCCCGGCGACCGCGTCGCCATCGAGGACCCGGCCTACAGCCTGGCGCGGCACGCCTTCCTGGCCGCCGGCGCCGTGCCGGAGCCGCATCCGGTGGACCGCGAGGGGCTGCGCACCGCCGCGCTCGGCGCCGCCCGGCTGGCCTATGTGACCCCCTCCCACCAGTTCCCGCTCGGCGCCGTGCTGTCCGCGGCGCGGCGGCAGGCATTGCTGGCCTGGGCGCGGCGCGAGGGCGCCTGGGTGCTGGAGGACGACTATGATGGCGAGTTCCGCTTCGGCGTCGCCCCCATCCCGCCCCTGCAGGCGATGGAGCAGGAGGGGGCGGAGCGCGTGCTCTACCTCGGCACCGTCTCCAAGACGCTCTCGCCCGCCCTGCGGCTGGGCTACCTGGTGCTGCCGCCGGCGCTGGTGGCGCCCTTCGCCACGGCCAAGCGGCTGACCGACCGGCACGCCTCCGGGCTGGAGCAGGCGGCGCTGGCGCGGCTGATCGAGAGCGGCGCCTATGTCCGGCATGAGCGCCGCGCCCGGCGCGGCCACGCGGCACGGCGCGCCGCGCGGGTGGCCGCGCTGCGCGCCGCCTTCGGCCCCCGCGCCACCGTGGCGGGAGAGGAGGCCGGGCTGCATGTGGTGCTGTGGCTGGAGGAGTTGCCCGCCGCGCTGGAACCGGTGCTGGTGGCGCGGGCCGGCGCCGCCGGGCTTGGCCTCTACCCGGTCGGCGCCCTCTACCACCCGGGCGGTGCGCGGCCGGACAAGGCGGGGCTGGTGATCGGCTACGCCGCGCTGGGCGAGGCCGAGATCGCCGAGGGGGTGCGCCGGCTGCGCGCGGTGCTGGAGGCGATGCGCCGCTGAGGCCCCTGCCCTCAGGCCTCTGCTCTCAGGCCCCCGCTCTCAGGCCCTCGCTCTCAGGCCCCCGCCCTCAGGCCCCCGCCCTCAGGCCGTCGCGCGCAGCGCCGCCAGCAGCCGCGCCGCGCCTTCCTCCGGGGTGGTGTCGTTCGCCACCTCCACCACGTCGAGCCCCTCGGGCAGCGGCGCGGCGCGGCTGAGGCGCAGCGCGATCTCGGCCGCGCCCTCCCGCCCGCGCCCGGCCAGCCGCGCCGCCAGCACGGCGGGCGGCGCCGTCACCAGCAGCACGCGCAGGCGGTAGCGCGCGGCGGCCTCGGCCAGCACGGTGCGGGAGAGGTTGGCCACCACCACCCGCCCCTGCGCCAGGTCGCGCTCGACGATGCGGGGGATGCCGTAGTGCAGCCCGTGCGCCTGCCAGTGCAGCGCGAAGGCGCCGCTGGCCCGCGCCGCCCCGAACTCGGCCTCGCTCATCGGCCGGTGGTCCTCGGCGCCCGGATGGTCCTGCGCCTCGGCCGGGCGGGTGATGACCCGCCGCGCGAAGACGAAGCGCGGATCGGCCGACAGCGCCGCCCGCGCGGCGCCGAGCAGCGTGTCCTTCCCCGCGCCCGAGGCGCCCACCACCGTCACCAGACTGCCCGCCATCGCGCTGCCCTGCCTCCCCCGGTTGACCCGACGCTTTTCGGCGCGCAATCAGCAGGGCGCAAGCACCCCCGCCCGGAGGCCATGAAATGTTCACGACCCGCCCCGAGATCGCCGCCACCTTCGGGGCGGTCGGCAGCACCCACTGGATCGCCAGCCAGGTGGCCATGGCGGTGCTGGAGCGCGGCGGCAACGCCTTCGACGCCGCCGCCGCCGCCGGCTTCACCCTCCAGGTGGCCGAGCCGCACCTGAACGGCCCGCTGGGCGACTGCCCCATCATCATCCATGACGCCAGGGCCGGCACGCAGCACGTCATCTGCGGCCAGGGGCCGGCGCCGGCCGGGCTGACGGTGGCGCATGTGAAGGAGGGGCTGGGGCTCGACCTGATCCCCGGCACCGGTCTGCTGCCCGCCATGGTGCCCGGCGCCTTCGACGCCTGGGCCACCATGCTGCGCGACTGGGGCACCTGGACCCTGGCCGACGTTCTGGAATTCGCCATCGGCTATGCCGAGCGCGGCATCCACTACGTGCCGCGCATCGCCGCCACGGTGGAGAGCGTGCGGCCGCTCTTCGAGCAGGAATGGCCGACCTCCGCCGCGCTGTGGCTGCGCGATGGCGGCCCGCGCGCCGGCAAGCTGTGGCGCAACCCGGAGCTGGCCGCCACCTATGCCCGCGTGCTGCGCGAGGCCGCCGCCGCCGGGCCGGACCGCGTGGCGCAGATCGATGCCGCGCGCCGCGCCTGGTACGAGGGCTTCGTCGCCGAGGCGATCGACCGCTTCTGCCGCGGCACCGAGGCGCTGGACGCCTCCGGCCGCCGCCACCGCGGCGTGCTGACGGGCGACGACATGGCGCGCTGGCGCGCCCCCGTCGAGGCGCCGCTGGCCTATGACTACCGCGGCACCACCCTGCTGAAATGCGGCCCCTGGAGCCAGGGCCCGGCCATGCTGCAGACCATGGCGATCCTCGCCGGCTTCGACCTCGCCGCCATGGACCCGGTGGGCGCAGAGTTCGCGCACCATGTGGTGGAGGCGATGAAGCTCGCCTTCGCCGACCGCGAGGCCTTCTACGGCGACCCGGATTTCACCGACGTGCCGATGGAGACGCTGCTCTCCGAGGCCTACACCGCCGGGCGCCGCGCGCTGCTGACGCCGGACGCGCAGATGGAGCTGCGCCCCGGCAGCATCCCCGGCCATGCGGGCTGGGTGGACCATGCGGCCGAATCGCGCGCCGCCCTGCTGGGCGCCGCTGCCGGCGCGGGGGAGCCCACCGTCTCCCGCCTCGGCGTCTCGGGCGCCGACACCTGCCATGTCGATGTCATCGACAAGTGGGGCAACATGGTCTCGGCCACGCCCTCGGGCGGCTGGCTGCAATCCTCGCCGGCCATTCCGGGGCTCGGCTTCTGCCTTGGCACGCGCGGCCAGATGTTCTGGCTGGACGAGAGCCTGCCGAACGGGCTGAAGCCCGGCAAGCGGCCGCGCACCACCCTCTCCCCCGGCATGGCGCTGCGCGACGGCCGCCCCTGGATGGCCTTCGGCACGCCGGGCGGCGAGCAGCAGGACCAGTGGCAGCCCATCATGCTGGCGCGGATGCTGAACCACGGGCTGAACATCCAGCAGGCGATCGACGCGCCGGCCTTCCACACGGAGCACTGGCCCTCCAGCTTCTGGCCGCGCGTGGCGCGCCCGGGCAAGGTGGTGCTGGAAGGCCGCTACGCCCCCGAGGTGCTGCAGGACCTGCTGGCGCGCGGCCACCGCGCCGAGCTGGGCGGCGACTGGTCGGAAGGCCGCCTCTCCGCCGTCCGGCAGGAGCCGGACGGGCAGATCTTCGCGGGCGCCAACCCGCGCGGCATGCAGGGCTACGCGGTCGGGCGCTGAGGCTGGGGCGGCATCCTGTCGCGGCGGTGGCGCCACGCGCCGCGCAGGAAGCCGAAGCCCCAGGCCAGGTGCATGGTCATCACCGCCAGCCCCACGGGCAGCAGCGAGAGGTCGCGCGCCTTCGCCGCCTGCGCCGCGCCCCAGCCCAGGCAGAGCAGCGCATAGGCCAGCGGGATGAACAGGAAGGGCGGCCAGAACGGCGCCAGCAGCACGGCGCCGGCGCAGCCCAGCAGCGCCGCAACCGGCGCCATCTGGCGCGGGCGGGGGCGCAGCCCGTGCTTCATCAGGGTGCGGGCGCGCCCCGCCCCGTGCTTCATGTACTGCCGCGCCAGAGAGGGCAGGTCCTTGCGCGGGTAGTAGGTGACGGGCGCCTCCCGGCACATCCACACCTTGCCGCCCGCGAGGTGGGCGCGGTGGTCCAGCTCGGCGTCCTCGTTGTGGGTGAAGGCCTCGTCATAGCCGCCGATGGAGCGGAAGAAGTCGCGGTTGAAGGCGGCGTGGTGGCCATGGTCCACCCAGCCCGAGACGCCGCCCGCGCGGTGCGCCGAGCCGCCATTGCCGAGCTTGCTGTTCTGCGCCAGCGCGATGGCCCGCTGCATCCCGGCATGGCCTTCCGTCTTCATCGGCACCACCACGGAGGTGGCGCCGGCGGAGGGGCCGGTCCGCGCCTCGAGGCACTGGCAGACGCGGGTGACGAAGCCCGGCGGATACCAGGCATGGGCATCGGCCCGCAGCAGGATGCGCGCCTCGGGGCTGGCCTCGCGCGCCGCCTGGTTCACCGCGGCGGATTGCAGCCGGGCGGGGTTGTGCAGCAGCCGCACCTCGGGGTGGCGGAGCTGGATGCCGGCCACGATTTCCCGCGTGCGGTCGGTGCTGCCGCCATCGAGCACCAGGACCTCCAGCCGGTAGCCATCGCCCTGCGTCAGCAGCGAGGCCAGGCAGTCGGCGATGTAGTGCTCCTCGTTCAGCACGGGCACGGCGATGGCGACGAGCGGGAGGGCGGCGAGGGGACGATCGGAGGACATGAACCGCCTTGTCTGCTGCAACTGCCGGACTTACTGCGAAGGCTCCGGCGCAGCGTCAAATGCCGATTGCGTGTCCGATCCCCGATCCTCGGATGGGTTTTCCCCGCAGATTCTTGTTTTTGATCCGGCCTGTTACCGGAATGCGCGGAGGGCGTGGCCCAGGGAGGATTTTTCCCCCCTGGGCCCTTTCGGCTTCAGTCGGCCGGCGTGTCCATCTGCGCCAGCCAGACCTCCACCTGGTCGAGTGCCGCCTCGTCCGGTGCCGTGATGACAAGCCTGGGCGGCTGCCCCTTGGCCACGGTGATGGTGACATCCCGGCCCTTGTAGCTCTGCGCCAGGCTGGGGTCGGCGCGCAGGGCGACAGGGCAGTCGACGGTGCGGGTGAGCATGGCGTGCCTCCAGTTCCGTGAGCAGGAGGCAACCGGGCCGGCCCCGCCGGGTTGCGCCGCTCAGCCGCGCGCCAGCACCGCCCGCACGGCGTCGAGGTCGATTGCCTCGCCCTTGCGTTTCCGCCGCGTCAGCGGGTCGCGGCTCTCCACCGTGGTGGCCATGGTGAGGGAGTTCAGCACCGCCTCCTCCACCGCCTCGATGGCGGCCACGAAAAGCGAGGACATGCGCTCGTTCGGCCAGTCCTCGTAGCGCGGCTGGGGCCGCCGCACGCCGGGATGGGTGGAGAAGGCGATGGCGTAGTCGCCCGAGCCGTCCGAAAAGGCGGCGCCGGTGCGGGCCAGCCCGGCCATGGCGCGCAGCGCGAGGCGCTCCAGGTTGCGGTCCGAAAGCGGCGCATCGGTGGCGATCGCCACCATCACCGAACCGTCGGCGTCGCCCTGATCGGCATGTTCGCGCAGGTAGAAGCGGCCCAGTGCCTCGCCGACGCGGTGGCCGTCCATCAGCAGCGCGCCGCCATAGTTGCTCTGCACCAGCGCGCCGAGGGTGAAGCCGCCCAGCGCCGCCGGCAGCACCCGCGAGGCCGTGCCGATGCCGCCCTTCCAGCCGAAGGACATGGTGCCGGTGCCGGCGCCGACGCTGCCCTCCGCCACCGGGCCGGGCGCCGCCTGCTCCAGCGCCGCCCGCACGTCCGCGGCCTCCAGGCCACGTGCGCGGATGTCGTTCAGCCGCCCGTCATTGGTCTCGCCCACCACGGCGTTGACCGAGAGCACCGCCTCGTTGCCGGGCTGCGCCAGCGTCCAGTCCACCACAGCCTCGACGGCGCGGCCGACCGACAGGGTGTTGACCAGCACGAGCGGCGATTCCAGCTCACCCAGCTCCTGCAATTGGGTGGCACCGGCCAGCTTGCCGAAGCCGTTGATCGTGGCCAACCCCGCCGGCACCCGCTCGCGAAAGAGGTTGCCACCATGCGGGCGAATGGCGGTGACGCCGGTGCGGATGAACTCCCCCTCGATCCGCGTCACCTGCCCCACCAGCACGCCCGCCACGTCGGTGATGGCGTTCAGCGCCCCGGGCGGGAAGATCCCCGGGCGCAGGCCGAGGTCGCGGGCGCGGCAGCGCGCCACGCCCCGCGCCACGCCCCGCGCCACGCCCTGCGCCTCCGCGCTCATCCGGCCAGCGCGGCCTTGATGGCGGCCAGCGCCTCGGCGGCCTTGCCGGCCTCCGGGCCGCCGGCCTGGGCCATGTCCGGCCGGCCGCCGCCGCCCTTGCCGCCCACGGCGGCGCTGCCGGCGCGCACCAGCGCTACGGCATCGGCGCGGCCCTTGGCGCCCTCGGCCACGCCGACGACGATGCTGGCCTTGCCCTCGGCGGTGGAGAGCAGCGCCACCACGTCGGTGACGCCGGACTTCAGGATCGCCTCGGCCAGCCCCTTCAGGTCGCGCGGCGGCACCTCGCCGAGGTCGCGGCCGGAGAAGCGCAGCCCGCCCACCTCCTCGATGGCGGCGTCCGAGCCGCCGGTGGCGAGCTTCTTGCGCAGCTCGGCCACGTCGCGCTCCAGCTTGCGGCGCTCCTCCACCAGGGCGGCGATGCGCGCCGGCAGCTCGGCGGGGGCGATCTTCAGCGCGGCGGCGGCCTCGCGCAGCATGCGCTGCTCCGCCTCGATGACGGCGAGCGCGGCAGCCCCGGTCACCGCCTCCACCCGCCGCACGCCGGCCGAGACGGCGCTCTCCCCCACGATCTTGAACAGGCCGATATCGCCGGTGCGCTTCACATGCGTGCCGCCGCACAGCTCCAGCGAATAGACGCCGTGCTTCTCCGTGGCCGCCGGGTCATGCCCCATACCGACGACGCGCACCTCGTCGCCATACTTCTCGCCGAACAGCGCCATGGCGCCGGCCTCGACGGCGGCCTCCGGCGTCATCAGCCGCGTCACCACCTCGGCGTTCTCGCGGATGCGGGCATTCACCTCGGCCTCGACCCAGGCGAGGTCATCGGCCTGCATCGGCGTCGGCTGGGAGACGTCGAAGCGCAGACGGTCCGGCGCGTTCAGCGAGCCCTTCTGCGCCACATGGGTGCCGAGCCGGCGGCGCAGCGCCTCGTGCAGCAGGTGGGTGGCCGAGTGGTGGGCGCGGATGGCACCGCGGCGGGTGTGGTCCAGCTCCGCCACCACCGCCTTGCCCGGCGCCGCATCGCCCGCCTCGACCGTGCCGAGATGCACGAACAGGCCGAGCTTCTTCTGCGTGTCCCGCACCGCGATGCGCAGGCCATCGCCCGCCGTGATGGTGCCGGTGTCGCCCACCTGGCCGCCGCTCTCGGCGTAGAAGGGGGTCTGGTTCAGCAGCACGGCCACCTCGGTGCCCGGCCCCGCCTTTTCCGCCACCGCCCCGTTGGCGACCACGGCGAGGATCTCGCCCTCCGCGCTCTCGGTCGAGTAGCCGAGGAACTCGGTGGCGCCGAGGCGGTCCTTCAGGTCGAACCACAGCGTCTCGGTGGCGGCCTCGCCGGAGCCGGCCCAGGCGGCGCGGGCGCGCTTCTTCTGCTCGGCCATGGCGTCCTCGAAGCCGGCCACGTCCACCGCCTTGCCCTCGCCGCGCAGCGCGTCCTGCGTCAGGTCGAGCGGGAAGCCGTAGGTGTCGTAGAGCTTGAAGGCGACATCGCCGGGCAGCGTGCCCTTGTCGCCGAGCTTGTCGCTCTCCTCCGCCAGCAGGCCGAGGCCGCGCTCCAGCAGGCTGCGGAAGCGGTTCTCCTCCAGCTTCAGCGTCTCGGAGATCAGGCTCTCGGCGCGCACCAGCTCGGGATAGGCGGCGCCCATCTGGCGCACCAGGGTGGGCAGCAGGCGGTAGAGCAGCGGCTCCTTGGCGCCCATCATGTGGGCGTGGCGCATGGCGCGGCGCAGGATGCGGCGCAGCACGTAGCCGCGCCCCTCATTGGAGGGCATCACGCCATCGGCGATCAGGAAGGCGCCGGAGCGGAGATGGTCCGCCACCACGCGGTGGCTCACCTTGAACGGCCCGTCCGCCGCCTGCCCCGTCGCCTCGGCCGAGGCCAGGATCAGCGCGCGGAAGGTGTCGATGTCGTAGTTGTCGTGCTTGCCCTGCAGGATGGCGGCGAAGCGCTCCAGCCCCATGCCGGTGTCGATCGAGGGGCGCGGCAGCGGGTTGCGGGTGCCCGCCGGCTCCTCGAGATACTGCATGAACACGAGGTTCCAGATCTCGATGAACCGGTCCCCATCCTCGTCCGGGCTGCCGGGCGGGCCGCCGGGGATGCCCTCGCCATGGTCGTAGAAGATCTCGGAGCACGGGCCGCAGGGGCCGGTGTCGCCCATCCGCCAGAAATTGTCGGAGGTGGGGATGCGGATGATCCGCTCATCCGGCAGGCCGGCGATCTTGCGCCACAGCGCGGCGGCGTCCTCGTCCTCCGAGAACACCGTGACCAGCAGCTTCTCCTTCGGCAGGGAGAAATCCTTCGTCAGGAGCGTCCAGGCGTGGGTGATCGCCTGCTCCTTGAAGTAGTCGCCGAAGGAGAAATTGCCCAGCATCTCGAAGAAGGTGTGGTGCCGGGCGGTGTAGCCGACATTGTCCAGGTCGTTGTGCTTGCCGCCGGCGCGCACCGACTTCTGGGCGGTGGTGGCGCGGGAATAGGGCCGCTTCTCCTGCCCGGTGAAGACGTTCTTGAACTGCACCATGCCGCTGTTGGTGAACATCAGCGTCGGGTCGTTGCGCGGCACCAGGGGCGAGGATTCCACCACCGTGTGGCCATTGCGGGCGAAATAATCGAGGAAGGTGGCCCGGATGTCGTTGCTGCTGGTCATATTCCGCTCTGTCGCCTTCGCTCTGGCCATGGGCGTGAGATTCCGTGGCCGCTGACGTAGCGCGGCGCGGCGAGGGTGAAAAGCGCCGACATGCCCTGGCCGGGGCAGCCAGCGCCCCGCCCCCGGCGTTATAAGCCCCTCATGCCGCCACGCCGCCCCCCGAGCCCCGCCGCCGCCCCCGCCCCCGCCGAGGACCTGTTCGGCGGCCCGCCCGCCCCGCCCGGCCCCGAGGCGGCGGAGGCGCAGGCCGCCGACACCGCCCGGCCGCTCGCCGACCGGCTCCGCCCGCGCCGGCTGGAGGAGGTGGTGGGCCAGGAGCACCTGCTCGGCCCGCAGGGCAGCATCAGCCGCATGCTGGAGCGCGGCGCGCTGGCCTCGCTGATCCTGTGGGGGCCGCCCGGCGTCGGCAAGACCACCATCGCCCGCCTGCTGGCCGAGGCCGCCGGGCTGCGCTTCGCCGCGCTCTCGGCGGTGTTCTCCGGCGTCGCGGACCTCAAGCGCGCCTTCGACGAGGCCCGCGCCCGCCGCACCTCCGGGCAAGGCACGCTCCTGTTCGTCGACGAGATCCACCGCTTCAACCGCGCCCAGCAGGACGGTTTCTTGCCCGTGGTGGAGGACGGCACCGTCACCCTGGTGGGGGCCACCACGGAGAACCCTTCCTTCGCGCTGAACGGCGCCATCCTCTCCCGCTGCCAGGTGATGGTGCTGAAGCGGCTGGACGATGCGGCGCTGGAGCGCCTGCTCGCCCGCGCCGAGGAACTGTCGGAGCGCCCCCTGCCGCTGGACGAGGCGGCGCGCGGCGTGCTGCGCGCCATGGCCGATGGCGATGGCCGCTACATCCTCAACATGGCCGAGCAGCTCCTGGCCCTGCCCGCCGGCACCGCACCGCTCGACCCCGCCGGCCTCTCGGCGCTGCTGGCGAAACGCGCCGCGCTCTACGACAAGGACCGCGAGGAACACTACAACCTCATCTCGGCACTGCACAAATCGCTGCGCGGCTCGGACGCCGATGCGGCGCTCTACTGGTTCTCCCGCATGCTGGAGGGCGGCGAGGACCCGCGCTACATCGCCCGCCGCCTGACGCGCTTTGCCGCCGAGGATGTGGGCATGGCCGACCCCACCGCCCTGCCCGCCGCCATCGCCGCCTGGGAGACCTATGAGCGCCTCGGCAGCCCGGAGGGGGAGCTGGCACTGGCGCAGCTCGTGGTGCATCTCGGCACCGCGCCGAAGTCGAACGCCGTCTATGTCGCCTACAAGGAGGCGCGCCGCGCCGCCAAGGAGACCGGCAGCCTGATGCCCCCCGCCCATATCCTGAACGCGCCGACCAAGCTGATGAAGAGCCTCGGCTACGGCGCCGGCTATGCCTACGACCACGACGAGGCGGAAGGCTTCAGCGGCCAGAACTACTTCCCCGACGGGATGGCGCGGCAGCCCTTCTACCGCCCCGCCGGGCGCGGCGCCGAGGCGCGCATCCTGCAACGGCTGGAGCACTGGGCCGGCCTGCGCGAGGAGCGCGCCCGCGCCGAGGCTACCCCGCCCCGCCGCCCCCGTGGCGGTAGCCAGCCATGAGCGGCGCCTTCTCCCCCGCCCTGCTCGGGCTGGTGGCGGCGGGGGGCGCGGCGGGCTCGGTGCTGCGCTACGCGGTGGGAATCTGGTGCGCGGGCTGGTTCGGCACCCACCTGCCCTGGGGCACGCTGGCGGTGAACGTCATCGGCAGCGCCGTCATCGGCCTGCTCGGCGGCGCCATGCTGGGCGGCCTGGCCTTCCCGCAGGAGGCGCGGCTGCTGGCCGTCACCGGGCTGCTCGGCGGCTTCACCACCTTCTCCGCCTTCTCGCTGGACACGGGCACGCTGTTCCTGCGCAGCCCGTCGCTTGCCGCGCTCTATCTCGGCCTGACGCTGGCGGGCGGGCTCGGCGCCTTCGCCGCCGCCTTCGCCCTGGGCCGCCTGCTCGGCCGCGCCCTGGGCTGAGGCTGCCCCGCCGCGCCGCATCCCCCACGGGGCGCGGCACGGCGGGGCGCGCGTCACGGCGTCACGGTGAGCGGCGGCGTCTGCTGGTGTTGCACCACGCGCCACTCGTCATGCGCCAGCCGCCGGTAGACGGAGGTGCAATGCGCCTCGTAGGGCGCCTTGCCATCGCCCCGCGCCGCCGCCTTGTAGGCGATGACGATCAGCCCCTCCTGCGGGCGCGAGACCTGCTTCTCGGAGATCTCCACCGTGCTCCAGCGCGGCGTGTCCGCCACCGCCGCCACCGCCTCGGCCCCGCCCATCACGAAGGGGGGGTGCGGCAGCACCATCAGGCACTCATCGTCGATCAGCGCGCGGTAGTGCTCCGCATCGCCCGTCCAGAGGCTCTCCTCGAAGGCCCACACCCGTCCGTCGTCCATAAATCCTGTTCTCCCGTTGCGGTCGGGTGGAGAACGCCGGGCGCGGCGGATCGTTCAGCCGCGATGCGCGTCCGCGCCGCCCGGCACGCGGTCAACAATGCCTGACAACAAGGCCCGACGGGGCCTCAGCCTTCCTCCACCCCGGCGGCGACGGCCTCCGCCACCGCCACGCGCCGCCGCAGCAGGCCGAATTCCAGCGCCGCATCGGCCGCCGCCTGCAGCTCCTCCAGCAGCGCGGCGTCGAGCGGCACGGCGCGGGTGCGCTGGCTGGCGAAGGCCTGCCGCACCGCCGGCTCCGGCAGGCGGGTCAGGCGGGCATTGGCGGCGGCATAGGCCTCCAGCCGGCCGGCGGCCCAGTCCCAGCCGCGCCGCTGGCGGCGGGCCAGGTCGGCCAGCAGCGGCCGGCGCTGGCGCAGCGCATTTTCATGCGCGGCGAGGAAGCTGACGGTGGGGGTCAGCCCGGTGCCGTCCTCCAGCACGCGGGCGCCGAACAGGGTGCGCTCGATCGCCACATAGGGCTCCCAGATCGCCCAGGCATCGACGGCGCCGGAGCGGAAGGCCAGCGCCGCGTCGGCCGGGCCGAGCCAGACCAGCTCCACCGCCTCCGGCGCCAGGCCGGCGCGCTTCAGCGCCGCGCGCAGCAGGAAATGGCCCCAGCCGCCGCGGTTGCCGGCGAGCTTCTTCCCCCGCAGGTCGGCGAGGCTCCTGGCCCGGGAATGCTCCGGCACCAGGATGGCCTGGGAGCGCGGCTCGGCGCGCGTGGCGGCGAAGGCGCGCAGCGGCGCCCCGGCGGCGAAGACGCTGAGGAAGGCGAGGTCGCCCATGGTGCCGGCGTCCAGCGCATCGGCCGCGAGCGCCTCCAGCAGCGGCGCGGCGGCGGGGAACTCGCTCCAGGCGATGTCGTAGGGCGGCGCCTCGCCCTGCGCGGAGGCTTCCAGCAGCGAGCGCAGCCCGCCCTTCTGGTTGCCCACGCGCAGGGTGGGGCGGCCGCCCTGGGCACGGGCCAGGGCGGGCATGGCGAGCAGGCCGGCGGCGGCGAGGCCGAGGCGGCGGCGGGTGGTGCGGAGGGTCTCGGTCATGGCGGCGAGCATGGCCGCCGCCGGAGCGTGCGGAAAAGAGCGAAGTTTGGCAAATTCCGCAGCAAAAAGAGAAGGTTATGCCATGCGGCGAAGGCCGAGCAGTGACTTTCTTCTCCCCGCCCCCGCCACTCTGATAAGAATATATACCTTTACTCCGCCCGGTTCCTCGCCCTAGGCTGCGGCATCATCGGCTCCGGCCTGTCCAGCACCGTCACCACCCGACCCGGCCACAGCACCAGCGCCCCGTCATGCACCTGCACCCGGAAGTGGCTCGGGCAGCCCAGCGCCTCCACCACG
Organism: Teichococcus aestuarii; assembly: GCF_042651065.1. Classification (NCBI taxonomy): domain Bacteria; kingdom Pseudomonadati; phylum Pseudomonadota; class Alphaproteobacteria; order Acetobacterales; family Roseomonadaceae; genus Roseomonas; species Teichococcus aestuarii. Next base: position 258,441 of record NZ_JBHSCH010000001.1, on the reverse strand, counting down.
GCGCGCGGCAGGGTCAGCTGGTTCTTGCTCGTCAGCTTGGCCAGCCGGGGCGGGTTGCTCGGGGTTTTCATGCGGGGCCTCCGGTAAGGCAGTAAGATGGTAAGGAAGTAAGGAATATATTCCTTCCACGCAAGCGGAATCGCCCCCGTTTTCGCTCGACGCGGCGCGTCGCCGGAGCTACCTCCCCGCGCATGACCATCCAGCATCGCACCGTCCATCCGGCCGACGAGGAATCCCGCCTCGACCGCTGGTTCCGCCGCCACTTCCCCCAGGTGACGCAGGGCGCGCTGCAGAAGATGCTGCGCACCGGGCAGATCCGTGTCGACGGCAAGCGCGCCGAGGCCAACACGCGGCTGATGCGCGGCCAGGAGATCCGCATCCCGCCCCTGCCCGAGGGGCCGGCGCCGGAGCCCGAGCGCCGCGACCGCGAGGTGAGCGACGAGGATGCGCGCGCGCTGGAGAAGCTGGTCCTCTACCGCGACGACAGCGTCATCGCCCTGAACAAGCCGCACGGCCTGCCGGTGCAGGGCGGCCCGAACATCAAGAAGCACCTGGACGGGATGCTGGACGCGCTGCGCTTCGGCCATGAGGAGCGGCCGCGCCTCGTCCACCGGCTGGACCGCGACACCTCGGGCGTGATCCTGCTGGCGCGGGACGCGCTGGCGGCGCGCCGGCTGGCCAGCGCCTTCCGCGGGCGGGATGCCAAGAAGACCTACTGGGCGCTGGTGGTCGGGCAGCCGCAATACGAGGCGGGGCGGATCGACATGAAGCTGGGGCGCGTCGGCACCGGCCAGGGCGAGCGCACCGCCCCCGTGGAGGGCCGCGAGGGCCTCTTCGCCGTCACCGAGTACAGCACGGTCGATGTGGCGCGCCGCCACGCCACCTGGCTGGAGATGCGGCCGCTGACCGGCCGTACCCACCAGCTGCGCGTGCACTGCGCCTCGGCGCTCGAATGCCCGATCCTGGGCGATGGCAAGTATGGCGGGCAGGCGGCGCATCTCGAGGGGATGTCGCACGCGCTGCACCTGCACGCCCGCGCGCTGCAGGTGCCGCACCCGGAGGGCGGCACGCTGGAGGTGAGCGCGCCGCCGCCGCCGCACATGGTGGAGAGCTTCCGCACCCTCGGCTTCGAGGTGCCGCGCACGCCGCAGCCGCGCCGGGTGGGCTGAGGCCATGGCCCCGCCCCGCCGCCGCCGCCGCCGCACCCTGCTGGCCGGCGCCGCCGTGCTCGTGGCCGTGCCGGTGCTGGCCTGGGGCGGGCTGAACCTGGTGCTGCGCGATTCCGTGCTGCGCCCGCGCGTCATCGCCGCCGTGGAGCAGGCGACGGGGCGTGCGCTGACCCTCTCGGGCCCGGTCGGCATCAAGCTCTCCCTGGTGCCGACGGTGACGCTGGAGGGCGTGGCCCTGGCCAACGCCCCCGGCGGCAGCCGCGCCGAGATGCTGACGGCCAGCCGCGTGGAGGCGCGGCTCGCGCTGCTGCCGCTGCTCTCGCGCCGCATCGCCTTCGAGCGGCTGACGCTGATCGAGCCGGACCTGCTGCTGGAGGTGGATGCGGAGGGCCAGGGCAACTGGCGCCTCTCCCCCGCCCCCTCGCCCGCCACGGGCCGGCCGGAAGCGGCACCCGGCGGCGCGGCCGAGGGGCGGCTGGCGCTCTCCATCGCCGCGGTGGACATCGAGGGCGGGCGCCTCACCTGGCACGATGCCCGCACCGGGCGGCGGGAGGTGCTGGACATCCGCAGCCTCGCCCTGCGCGCCGAGACCCCGGCGGCGCCGATCGACTTCCAGGGCGCGCTTGGCCTGCGCGGCGTGGCCGTGGCGCTGGAGGGGCATGCCGGGCCGCTGGCGCGGCTGCTCGGCACCAGCGCCGAGCCCGCCGCCTGGCCGCTGCATGTTGCGCTGGCGGCACCGGGGCTGCAGCTGGTGGCCGATGGCAGCGCGACGCGCCCCGAGGCCGCCGCCGGCTGGCAGCTGGCCCTGAAGGCCACGGCCGAGAGTACCGCGCGCCTTGCTCCCTTCCTGCCGCGCGCCGGCCTGCCCCCGCTGCGCGGGCTGGAGCTGGACGCCGAGCTGGCCGATGCCGGCGCCGGCCGCCCGCCGCGCCTGGACCGGCTGGTGGCGCATACCGAGGGCGGCGATCTCGGCGCCTGGGTGCCAGGGCTGGCGCTGGGCGCCGCCACGCTGCGGATGCCCGGCCCGGAGCAGCCGGGGCAGCTCAACGCCGACCTCTCCCTGCGCGGCCTGCCGGTGCAGGCCGAGGGGCAGCTCCCCGCCCCGGCCGCGCTGCTCGGCGACGGGCCCTGGCCGCTGCGCCTGACCCTGCGCGGCGCCGGCGCCACCGCCGAGGCGCAGGCCGAGTTGCCGGGGCCACGGCTGGAGGGCGCCAATGTGGCGCTGAGCCTCGCCGCACCGGACACGGCGCCGCTGCTCTCGGCCCTGGGACTGCCCGGACCCCGCCTGACCGAGGCACGGCTGGAAGGCCGCCTGCTGCTGCCGGCCGGCGGCGCGGCGCTGGAAGGGCTGCGCCTGCGCGCCCGCGAGGCGACGCTGGAAGGCGAGGCGCTGCTGGCCTTCGGCGGCCCGCGCCCGGCCCTGACCGCGCGGCTGACCGCGCCACGGCTGGACCTGGATGCGTTGCTGGCCCCCCTGCCCGCCACGCCCGCCGCCGCGCCTTCCGCCGCCCCGGCGCCAAGCGCTGCCCCCGCCACGCCGCCCGTGCCGCCGGCGCCGCCCGCACCCGCCGCCACCGCCGAAGGGCCGCGCCGGGTGATCCCCGCCCTGCCGCTGCCGAATCTGGCGCCGCGCGGGCTGGACGGCGACATCCAGCTCGCCGTGGCGGAGCTGCTGGTGCAGGGCATCACCTATCGCGACCTGCGTGGCACGGCGAAGCTGGCCGATGGCCGGCTGGCGGTGGCGCCGCTGGCGGTGACGCTGCCCGGCGGCCGCCTCAGTGGCCGCCTCGGCGCCGACGGCACCGGCCCCGCGCAGCGCCTGACCCTGGCGCTGCGGCATGAGGGCGCCGGGCTGGACCTGCGGCCGCTGCTCCAGGCCTATGGCCTGCCCGGCCAAGCCAGCGGCCGGCTGGAGCTGGAGGCGGACCTCTCCGGCACGGGCGCCGACCTGCGGGCGCTGGCGGGCAGCCTGGGCGGGCATCTTGGCCTCGCCCTGGCCAATGGGCAGATCGACAACCGCCTGCTGGACCGGCTGGGCGGCGATCTGCGCCGCATGCTGGTGCCCAACGCGCCCACCGAAGGCGGCACGCCGCTGCGCTGCCTCGCCCTGCGGCTGAACCTGCGCGAGGGCGTGGCGCGACCCCAGGCGATGCTGCTCGAGACGGGGCTGGCCGATGTGGTGGGCAGCGGCCGCATCGACCTCGGCCAGGAGACCCTGGCGCTGCGCCTGCTGCCGCAGGTGCGGCTGGGCGGGCTGGGGCTGACGGCACCGGTGCTGGTAGGCGGAACGCTGGCCGCGCCGAGCTACCGGCTGGACCCGGCCGGCGTGGCCGAGGCCACCGCCGGCATCGTGGGCGATCTGGTAGCGCGGCAGATGGAGAACCAGGACTCCGTCCTCGGCCAGCTGGCCCAGCAGCTCGCCGGACGCGGCAATGCCCTGCCCGACTGCGCCCAGCAACTGGCCGTGGCACGCGGCGGGCGCAGCGGCCCCGTGCCGGCGCCACGCCCTGCCTCCCAGGGGCAGGAACGCCCCGCCAGCCCGGTGGACCTGCTGCGCGGCCTGCTCGGCCGCTGAGCGGGCCTGAGGCCCGGGCACGAAAAAAGCGCGGGGGCGTTCTCCGCTCCCCGCGCCGTTCCTGTTTCGCCTTGCTGCCTTACTCGGCCGCGGCGGCATCGTCCGGGTCGGGCCCGGCCACCATCAGGCTGTTGGCGACGATGCCGGACTGAGCACGGATGCGCTGCTCGACGCTGTCCGCCATGGCAGGGTTGTCGCGCAGGTACTGCTTGGCGTTCTCCCGCCCCTGGCCGATGCGCTGGCTGTCGCAGCTGAACCAGGCGCCGGACTTCTCGACGACACCGGCCTTCACGCCGAGGTCGAGCAGCTCGCCCACCTTCGAGATGCCCTCGCCGTACATGATGTCGAACTCGACCTGCCGGAACGGCGGGGCCATCTTGTTCTTCACCACCTTGACGCGGGTCTGGTTGCCGACGACCTCGTCACGGTCCTTGATCTGGCCGATGCGGCGGATGTCGAGACGGCAGGAGGCATAGAACTTCAGCGCGTTGCCGCCCGTCGTCGTCTCCGGGTTGCCGAACATGACGCCGATCTTGAGCCGGATCTGGTTCAGGAAGATCAGCAGCGTGTTGGAGCGCGAGACGGAGCCGGTGAGCTTGCGCAGCGCCTGGCTCATCAGCCGGGCATGCAGGCCGACATGGCTGTCGCCCATCTCGCCTTCCAGCTCGGCGCGCGGCACGAGGGCGGCGACGCTGTCGACCACCAGCACGTCGACGGCGCCGGAGCGCACCAGCGTGTCAGCGATCTCGAGCGCCTGCTCGCCGGCGTCGGGCTGGCTGATCAGCAGGTTGTCCACGTCCACGCCCAGCTTGCGGGCATAGCCGGGGTCGAGCGCGTGCTCGGCGTCGAGGAAGGCGCAGGTGCCGCCCTGCTTCTGCGCTTGGGCGATGGCATGCAGCGCCAGCGTGGTCTTGCCCGAGCTTTCCGGCCCGTAGATCTCGACGATGCGGCCCTTCGGCAGGCCACCGATCCCGAGCGCCAGGTCGAGGCCCAGCGAGCCCGTGGAGATCACCTCGACCTCGTCGGATTGCTGCTTCGCGCCCATGCGCATGATCGAGCCCTTGCCGAAGGCCCGTTCAATCTGGCTGAGCGCGGCGTCGAGCGCCTTGTTCTTATCCATTCTGGAACCTCTTAGCCCTTCGGCTCTGTTCGTCTCGCAACCGGGCACGGCGAGGAGCCGGTCCGTATGACTGGAATAACATGTGAGCGGGGCAAAGGTCGCGTCCCCATGCCGCCCTGGTGTTCGCTATATGTTCATGATTGCGGCGTTCCGCAAGAGGCTCCCGCAACATCCGCCAGATCAGCCACAGCCGCCGTCAGTTCGGCGGCGGTGTAGGGCTTGGCGAGGAAGCGCAGGCCCTGGTCGGACAGCCCTTCTTCTACCACGGACGGTGCATATCCGCTCACCAGAAGCACGGGCAGGCGGGGATTGCGGGCCCGCAATGCCCGCGCCAGGGCGGGGCCGTCCATGGCGCCAAGCATCATCACGTCGCTGACCAGCAGGGCGGGCGGCGATTCGGCCGCCAGGGCCAGTGCCGCCTCGGCATCCTCCGCCGCCAGCACCGGCCAGCCGGCGCGGCGCAGGGTGCGCTCGGCCAGCCGGCGCAACGGCGCCTCGTCCTCGACCAGCAGCAGCGGCCCGCCGCCGGCCGGGGCGGCCATGGGAGCCTCGGCCGGGGCGGGCTCGGCTTGGGCGCGATCGGTGGGCAGGCTGGCGGCGGGCGGCGATGGTGGCCCGGCAGCCGGCGCCTCGGTGCGCGGCAGCAGGATGCGGATTCGGGTGCCCTGCCCCGGCCGGCTTTCCACCGCGATATAGCCGCCCGATTGCCGCACGATGCCATGCACCGTGGCCAGCCCCATGCCGGTGCCGCCCTGCTGCGGCCGGCTGGTGAAGAACGGCTCGAAGATACGCGGCAGGATCTCGGGCGGGATGCCGTGGCCGGTGTCGCGCACCTCCAGCACCGTCCAGCGCCCGGCCGGAATCGGCTCGGGCATGGCCGGCTCCGGCTGGAGCAGCAGCGCGCGGCTGGTCGCCAGGGTCAGGCGCCCGCCCTCCGGCATGGCCTGACGGGCGTTCATCGCCAGGTTCATCAGCACGCGGTCGAGCTGGGAGGGGTCGATCCGCACCAGGCGCCCGGGCGAATCCAGCTCCAGTTCCAGCGCGATGGCCCGGCCGAGCAGCGGGCGCAGCATCCGCGCCATCTCGGAGACGGCGGTGTTCAGCGGCACCAGCCGCGGCTCCAGCACCTGCTGCCGCGCATAGGCCAGCAATTGCCGCACCAGCCCCGCACCCCGCTGCGCCGCCTGCCGCACCTGCTCCAGCTCCGCGGCGAGAGCCGGATCGGGGTTCTCGCCCAGATGCCGCCGCGCCTCCTCCGCAGCACCCAGCACCACGCTCAGCAGGTTGTTGAAGTCGTGCGCGATGCCACCGGCCAGCCCGCCCAGGGCCTGCAGCCGGTCGGACTCGGCGAGCTGGGCGGCCAGGGCCTTGCGGGGGGCGGCATCCGTCAGCAGCAGCACCGCCTCCCCCTGCGGCAGGGCGATGCGGCGTGGCAGCACGATCAGGCCCGGCTGCCCCAGGGGCGCGGCCAGGCGAAGCTCCGGCGGCTCCGGGCCGCCCGCCAGCCATTGCTGCAAGGCAGCGCGCGATTCGGGCGCGAAGATCAGTGTGATGGGCGTACCCGTCCGCAGAGGCAGGCTGGGTCCCAGGGCCGCGCGCAGGGCCGCGTTGCCTCCGCGAAGCCTGGCGGCGCCGTCGAGCCAGAGGGCGGGCTCGGGCAGGCCGGCCAGGAGGGACTGGAAGGCCGCCGGGCTGCGCCGCAGAGAGGCACGCCAGCGGGGCCAGAGATCGCGCAGGGGCATGGCCATGCGGTCATAGCATCACGATTTGGTGACGTCAGTCTTTCTTGGCCAGGCCGATCTGCCCGAGGGTCTCGCTGAGCACGGCGCGGGCATTGGCCAGCACGGTACGGTTGCGGGTGTCGGTGCCGGCCGGCAGGGGAAGGCCCGCCAACGGCCCGGCCGGGGCAGTCCTGGCGGTGGGGATGGCGGCGGGGGTGGTGGCGGAAACGTCGCCGGAAAGGCGCATGGCCACGGCCAGCAGCCGTTCCGATGGCGCCATCAGGCTGGCCACGCAGCTATCGAGCGCCTCGTTGATTTCCATCGTGCCTCCGGTTCCGCAGCGGGAGGACAGCAGGATGGAAGGCGCTGGTAAGGATTCGGTTAGGACGGTGCCGCTGCAGGTTTCGGTAACGAAGACCCGTCTAGCCTGCCGCCATGTCCGCCACCGCCCTGCCCGCCCTGCTGGCCGCCCTCGATTCCCTGGAGACGACGCTGAAGCTGGCCGAGGCGCTGGCCACGGGCGGCCGCTCCATCGATCTGGAGGGGCTGGATGCCGAGGTCACCGCCCTCTGCGCCGCCGCCCTCTCCCTGCCCGCCGCAGAGCAGGCCGAGGCCGGGTGGGCGCTGCGCCGGCTGCACGGGCGGGTGGAGCGGTTGCAGCGCCTGGTTTGAAGCGGCGCGCGGCCGGGCAAGGGAAGGATTGTGTCCTTCCCTTGCGCCGCCGCATCAGCCCTGCGGCAGATGCTTGCTGATGTAGGGCGGCAGGTTGAAGGCGCCGGTGTGGATCTCGGGCGTCCAGTACTGCGTCTGGCCCAGGATGCCGGCGGCCTCGGCGCGGGCGCGGATGGTGGCGGTGTCCACCTGGCGCAGCGTGGCGTCCTTCGCCGCCCAGCCCAGCGTCATGAAGCCGCCGACATAGGTCGGCACGGCGGCGACATAGGCCCAGATGTCGGCGAACACCTTGCCGCGGCGCAGGCTGGTCTCGGCCAGCTCCTCCGCCTGCATGGCGGGCACGCCGCACTGGTTGACGATGAGGCCGCGGTCGGAGAGCAGGCGCGCCGCGTTGGCGTAGAACTCGTCGGTGAACAGCACCTCGCCGACGCCGATCGGGTCGGTGGAATCGACGATCACCACGTCGAAGCTGCCGGCCTCGGCCTTGCGGACGTAGTCGATGCCGTCACCCACGATCACCTCGGCGCGCGGATCGTTCCAGGCGTCGCCGGCGATGTCGGGCATGTGCTCCTTGCAGAGCCGGATCACCTCACCGTCGATCTCGACCATCACGGCGCGCTCGACGTTGCGGTGCTGCAGCACGCGCTTCAGCACGCCGCCATCGCCGGCGCCGATGATCAGCACGCGCTTGGCGTCGCCATGCGCCAGCAGCGGCACATGCGTCAGCATCTCCTGATAGACGAACTCGTCCTTCTCGGTGATCTGCACCACGCCGTCGAGCAGCATGACGCGCCCATGGCTGTAGCTCTCGAACAGCATGATGTCCTGGAAGTCGCTCTGCACGCGGGCCAGTTCGCGCTTTACCAGGAAGCGCTGGCCCCACTCGGCGTAGAGCGTCTCGTTCACCCAAGAATCGGTCGGCATGGAGGAAATCCTCGGTCAGGAAACACAAGAAGGGGGCGGGATCCTGAGACCCCGCCCCCGCCTCGTCACGTGAAAGGCTGATGTCAGCCGATCAGGCCGCGCTTGTGCTCGGCGAGCTGCACGCGCTCCGGCCCGAAGCCCTTCTTCAGGATCGGCACCGCCTTGTACGGATTGCAGATCCCGCAGACGAAGATGTCGAGCGCCGCGTAGGCACGCTCCGGCCAGGTGTGGATCGAGATGTGGCTCTCGGCCAGCACCAGCACGCCGGACACACCGTCGGGCGCGAAGTGATGGAAGTGACCGTGCAGGATGGTCGCGCCGGTTTCGATGGCGGCCTCGCGCAGAACGGAATCGATATGCGCGGGGTCGTCGAGATTCGTGGCGCCCCACAGATCGACGATCAGATGCGTGCCGGCAAAACGCACACCATCACGCTCGACGAAGTGGTCCTTCGCCTCGCCGTGAGTATCAACAGACTGGGCTTCGCTCGGGCTGCAATCCGAAACCATCCCCAGCGGAGAAACGAGAGCGTCCATGGTTTGAGGGCTCCTTCCCACCAGAAGATGACCAGGGTGATCGTGGATCGATCAGGTCAACGAGGCGGCATATGGGGCATGGGGGGTCCTCCCCGCAACAGAAATCGGGACTTTGAGGCCGAAAAAAACGCGGGTCGTTCCCGCGTTCAGCGCGTATCTCGCCGCGCCGCCCCCCTCCCGCTCCGCAAATGCCCCCCGTGGACAGGGTCAGGGCTCGGAAAATCTTCTGTCACAATCCGCCCGGCGTCGAAAACCGCATCTTGGCCCTTGCCCGGCCTGGAAAGCCTGCTATACCGCCGCCCTGCGCTGGATGGGTGGCCGAGCGGTCGAAGGCGCACGCCTGGAAAGTGTGTATACCTCAAAAGGGTATCGTGGGTTCGAATCCCACCCCATCCGCCACGGCCGTCCTGGCCGAACCAGCCTCCGGGCCTTTCGAAATTCCGCTGACTGCAGCAGGCAAGAAGAAGCCCCGCCGCGCTTGCGCGGGCGGGGCCGGTGTTTTGCCGCGCGGTGTGGGCCGGTTCAGGCGGCGCGCGTCTTCAGCCGGCCGGCGAAGCTCTTGCGGAACTTGGCCACCTTCGGCGCCACCACCATCCGGCAGTAGCCGCTCCACGGGTTGCGGGCGAAGTAGTCCTGGTGCTCCGGCTCGGCCGGCCAGAAGGTGCCGGCGGGCTCCAGCTCCGTCACCAGCGGCGCCGGCCACAGCGCCGCGGCCTCGATCTCCGCCATCACCTGCCGCGCCGTCGCGGCCTGTGCCTCGGAGGTGGTGAGGATGATGCTGCGGTATTGCGGGCCGACATCGGCGCCCTGCCGGTCCTTCGTCGTCGGGTCGTGCAGGGTGAAGAAGATGCGCAGGATGTCGGCGTAGGAGATGGCGGCGGGGTCGAACACCACCTTCACCACCTCGGCATGGCCGGTGCGCTTGCCGCAGACCTGCTCGTAGGTCGGGTTCTCGGCATGGCCGCCGGCATAGCCGGAGACCACCTCGGTCACGCCGATCAGGTCGCGATAGGCGGCGTCGATGCACCAGAAGCAGCCGCCACCCAGGATGGCGGTCTCCTGCGGGGCATTCTCAGGCATGGGGTTCTCCTTGCTTGGGATGTCGAGCACGGAGATGGGGTCGCGGAGCGCTCCGCGCATCCCCGGCCGCTTGCGCGCCGCACGGGGCGGGGCCACCGTCGCGGCCATGGAATCGCACACCCCCTTCCCCGCCCAGGACCCGGCCCAGGCCGGGTTCGACCCCGCCGCCCTGGCCGAGGCCGTGGCCTTCGCCCAGGCGCATGAGAGCCCCTTCCCGCGCGACATCCTGGCGCACCTGGAATCCGGCTATTTCGAGCCGGCGCCGGACAACGAGGTGCTGGGCAACACCGCGCCGCGCGGCGCGCCGAACGGGCTGGTCCTGCGCCATGGCAGGCTCGTCGCGCACTGGGGCGACACGCGGCAGGTGGACATGACCTTCAGCGTGGCCAAGAGCTACCTGGCGCTGCTGGCCGGCCTGGCGCTCGGCGACGGGCTGATCGGCAGCCTCGATTCCCGCGTCTCCGCCAGCGTGGACGACCCGGCCTTCGCCGGGCCGCACAACGGCGCCATCACCTGGCGGATGCTGCTGGACCAGACCAGCGAGTGGGAAGGCACCCTGTTCGGCAAGGCCGACCGCATCGACCGCGGGCGCGACCTGAAGCGCGAGGGCAGCGGCCCCAAGGGCCATGAGCGCCCGCTGAAGACCCCCGGCACCTACTGGGAATACAACGACGTCCGGGTGAACGCGCTCTCCCTCGCCCTGCTCCACCGCTTCCGCCGCCCGCTGCCGGAGGTCTTCGCCGAGCGCATCATGGCGCCGATCGGCGGCAGCACGGACGGGCGCTGGGAAGGCTACCGCACCAGCTTCGTCGAGATCGACGGCCGGCGCATCCAGTCCGTCTCGGGCGGCGGGCACTGGGGCGGCGGCGTCTTCACCCATGCCGAGGACCAGGCGCGCATCGGCCTGCTGATGCTGGGCGACGGCGTGTGGGAAGGCCGCCGCGTGCTGCCCGAGGGCTGGGTGGCCGCCTGCACCACCCCCTGCCGGCTGAACGCCGATTACGGCCTGCTCTGGTGGCTGAACGGCCAGGGCCGCTACCCGGGCGCCAGCCGCGCCAGCTTCTTCGCCCAGGGCGCGGGCGGCAACTACATCTGGATCGACCCCGAGAACGGCCTCGTCGCCACCTTCCGCTGGCTCGACCCGGCGGCGCTGCCGGAGATGACGGCCCGCGTCACCGCCGCGCTGCGCGCCGGCTGAGGCAACCACCGCCATCAGGAAAGGGGGAGCGGCGCCGCTCGCCGCTTGCCCCGCCCTTCCCGCGCGCCCAGGCTCGCCAGCCGACAGCCGAGGGAGAGACCGCATGACCGCCTCCGCCTTCCCCCGCCGTGCCGCCCTGCAACTGGGCGCCGGGCTCGCCGCCGCCGGCACGCTGGGCCGCCCGGCCCTGGCGCAGTCGGCGGCGCGCACGCTGCGCTTCGTGCCGCACACCAACCTCCAGACCCCCGACGCGCTGCAATCCAGCACCCTCATCTCGCTGAACGCCGCGCACGCCATCTGGGACCAGCTCTACGGGCTGGACAGCAAGCTGCAGCCGCGCCCGCAGATGGCGCAGGGCCACGAGCTTTCGGAGGACCGCCTGCGCTGGCGGTTCCGCCTGCGCGCGGGCCTGCGCTTCCACGACGGCGAGCCGGTGCGCGCCGTCGACTGCGTCGCCTCGATCAACCGCTGGTCGCAGCGCGACCTGTTCGGCAAGCGCCTCGCCGCGCAGCTGGAGGAGATGCGCGCCACCAGCGACACGGAATTCGAGATCCGGCTGAAGCAGCCCTACAACCAGCTGCTCTACGGCCTCGGCGCCACCGCCTGCTACATCATGCCCGAGCGCGTGGCGCAGACGCCGGCCACCACCACCGTCGCCGACTTCACCGGCAGCGGCCCCTTCGTCTTCCGCCGCGACGAATGGGTCTCCGGCGCCTCCGTCGTCTTCACCCGCAACGAGGCCTATGTGCCGCGCGACGAGCGGCCCGACATGTGGGCCGGCGGCAAGGTGGCGAAGCTCGACCGGATCGAGTGGCGCATCATGCCCGATCCCTCCACCGCCATCTCCGCCCTGCAGACGGGCGAGGTGGACTGGCTGGAGCGCCCCCTGGCCGACCTGCTGCCGCTGCTGCGCGGCCGGCGGGGGCTGGAGGTGAAGACCATCGACCCGATCGGTGTCTGGGCCGAGCTGCGGCTGAACGACAGCGTGCCGCCCTTCGACAACCCGGCGATGCGCCGCGCCCTGTTCCCGGCGCTGCGGCAGGTGGACTACATGCAGTCCCTGGTGGGCGGCGACCCCTCCCTCTACCGCACCGGCGTCGGCGCCTTCCTGCCCGGCTCTCCCGCCGCCAGCGATGTGGGGCTGGAGGCTGTCACCGGCGAGCGCAGCATCGAGCGCGCGCGGCAGGCGGTGAAGGCGGCGGGCTACCAGGGCGAGACCATCATCCAGATGGCCGCCACCGACATCAGCTCCGCCGCCGCCATGTCGCCCGTGGCGCAGCAGATGCTGCGCGAGATCGGGCTGAACGTCGATTACCAGAGCGTGGACTGGGGCACGCTGATCAGCCGCGCCAATGCCGCCGGCGCCGCCGAGCGCGCCAACTGGCACTGCTACTGCACCGGCTGGGCGGGGCTGTGGGTCTCCAACCCCGGCAGCCACCTGCATCTCTACGGCACCCGTCCCAACCCGCGCCTGGAGACGCTGCGCGACGCCTGGTTCGACGCGGCGGATGCCGCCGCGCAGCAGCGCATCACCCGCGAGATGCAGGCCATCGCCTTCGAGGAGCCGCCCTTCCTGCCGCTCGGCCAGTACTTCACGCCGCAGGCCTACAGCACCAGGCTCTCGGGCTTCGTGCCCAGCCCGATCGCGCTGTTCTGGAACCTCGAGAAAGCCGCCTGAGAGAGGAGAGCCGCCATGGCCGACGCCGCCACCCTCGACACCACCCTCGACACCGCCCTGCCCGAGGCGCTGCGCGCCCGCCTCGACACGCTCTCCGGCTTCGAGGGCGCCCTGCTGCTGCGGGAGGGGGCGGAGGGCGTGGCGCTGGCCCTGCGCCGGCCCACCGGGCTGGTGCTGCGCCTGGCGGCCTTCTGGATCTCGCCCGGCGCGGCGGATGCGGAGGCCACTGCCCGGGCGCTCGCCGCGCGGCTGGAGGCGGCGGCGCACGAGGCCGGGCTGCTCGCCCTGCGTGCCGCGCCGGAGGATGCGCCCTGGCTCGACCCCGCCGGGCTGCGCCAGCTGGGCCTCGCGCCGCTCGCGGTACCCTATGCCGAACGCTGGCTCGGCAACGACGCGCCGCGCCGCGCCCTGCCGCTCTACGCGCAGACCACCCCCTTCACCTGCGGCCCCGCCTCGCTGCTGATGGGCTTCCAGGCCCTCGCCGGCCGCGCGCCCACGCGGAGCGAGGAGATCGCCCTCTGGCGCGAGGCCACCACCATTGTCAGCCTCGCCGGCCCCGGCGGCTGCGACCCGCACGGGCTGGCGCTGGCGGCCCGGGCGCGCGGCTTCGGCGCCCGCATCCTCGCCACCACCGACCGCGCCCTGCTGACCGAGCGTGCCGACACGGCGCAGAAGCGCGAGCTGATCGAGTTCGCGCAATCGGAGCTGCGGGCGCAGAGCGCCGCGGCCGGCATTCCCGTCACCCTCGGCGACTTCGCCATCGCCCCGCTGGCCGCGCATCTCGGCGCGGGCGGCCTCGTGCTGCTGCTGATCGACCAGCACCCGACCCATGGCCGGCATTCGCCGCACTGGATCCTGCTGCACCAGGCACGGGATGGCTGGTTCCTGGTGAACGATCCCTGGCCCGATCCGCCGCGCGGCGAGACGGCGGCGGATGCCGCCAACCTGCCCATCCGCGCCGAGGCGCTGGAGCGCATGGCCTGGTTCGGGGAGCCGCCCTACCGCGCCGCCGTGCTGCTCACCCCGCCTGGAGATGGCGCTGGCGATTGACGGCCGCGCGGCCCCGCCCGAGACTCCCGCGACAGCCACCGCCGCAGGACGAGACATGACCGACATCCAGACTGCCAGCGCCGTCCACGCCGCGACCCTGACGCTCGACACCCATGTGGACATCCCCTGGCCGCAGACGCCCGACCCGCGCGGCGAGACGGCGCGCTGCGTGGACTTCCCGAAGATGCGCGCCGGCGGGCTGCGCGCCGTGGTGTTCGCCGCCTACCTGCCGCAGGGGCCGCGCACGCCGGAGGGCCACGCCGCCGCCGCCGAGCGTTGCGAGGCGATGCTGCGCGCCATCCGCGCCACCGCCAGCGGCGAGGACCGCCGCATCGTCAGCCGCGCCGCGGAGCTGGAGGCGCTGCGGGGCAGCGGCGGCTTCGGCGTGCTGCTGGCAGTGGAGAATGGCTACGCCATGGGCGAGGATCTCTCCCGCCTGGCGCTGTGGCGCGGCCTCGGCGCCTGCTACGTGACGCTGACGCATAATGGCCATAACCTGCTGGCTGATTCCGCCATCCCCCGCCCCGACCTCGGCGACGGGCCGGTGCTGCATGGCGGCCTCTCCACGTTGGGGCGCGCGGCGGTGGCGGAGATGAACGCGCTCGGCCTGCTCGTCGATGTCTCGCATGTCGCCAAGAGCGCGATGCTGCAGGCGGTGGAGATCTCCCGCGCGCCGGTGGTGGCCACCCACACCTGCGTCCGCGCGCTCCGCGACCATCCGCGCAACCTCGACGACCAGCAGATGGACGCGCTGCGCGCCACCGGCGGGCTGATGCAGATCACCGCCGTGCCGGGCTTCCTGCGCAGCCCGGGCGCGGACGGCAAGGTGCGCGCCCGCGTGGCCGACATCGCCGACCATGTGGACTACGCGGTGCAGCGCATCGGCATCTCCCATGTCGGCCTCTCCTCCGACTTCGATGGCGGCGGCGGCGTCGAAGGCTGGATGAATGCGGCCGACAGCGCCAACCTCACCGCCGAGCTGCTGCGCCGGGGCTATGATGCCGAATCCGTCGGGCTGCTCTGGTCGGGCAATTTCCTGCGCGTGATGCGGGCGGCGGAGGCGGTGGCGGCGGCCGGGTAGAAAAGGCAGGCCGGGGAAGGAATTCCCCGGACCCCTCCTTTTTTCTGCCAGTCAGCCGAGCTCGAAGCTCATCAGGCCGAAGATCTCGTCCAGCGGCAGGGCGGGCGCGGGGCCGCGATACATGCGCGCGGTCTCGAAGGCGGGCGCCATGCCGGCCTCCCCGGCCAGGGCCAGGGCGGCGGCGTTCGGCTCGGGCAGGTCCAGGAACACCGGGCCGGGGGCACCCTCGGCCAGCGCGTTGAACAGGGCGCGCGCGAAGGGCGCCCCGGTGGCCGTCAGGGGGCCGATCTTGGCGCCCTCCCGGCAGGGGCGCAGCACGCCGAAGCCGCGCACCGCCCCCGCCCCGTCCCGCACCGCCAAGGCGCGATGCCCGGGCGCCGTGAGCCAGGCGCGCAGCAGCGCCTCGCGTGGCGCCGGGAACACCCGCGCATCCAGCGCCGCGAGCGCGGCGAAGGGCACCGAGGCCGCCGGCACCACCTCCCCCTCCGCCCCACCGACGGCGCGCGGCGCCGCGGCCCCAAAGCGGACATTGCGCCATGCCAGGGCGAAGCCGGAGCGCGCGTAGTTCGCCTGCTGCGCCACCACGCCGTCCAGCCCCACCACGCGCCCCTCCAGCCGCGCCATGCCCGCCCGCCACAAGGCCAGGCCAAGCCCCTTTCCGCGCCAATCCGGGCGGACGATGTAGAAGCCGATGAAGCCATGCTCCTCCCCCTGCCGCACGGCGGAGAGGCAGGCGACGGGCAGGCCCGCCACCTCGGCCAGCAGGAAGCCCTCGGCATCGGCGGCGTGGAAGGTGGCGGCGTCGGCGAGGCCTGGGTTCCAGCCCTCGGCGGCGGCCCATTCCACCAGCAGCGGCATCTCCGCCGCGCCCGCGGGGCGGATGACGGGGCTCATGCCGAAAGCCTCCGCATGGCGGCGCGGAAGGCGGCGGCGATGGGCTCGGCCGCAACGTGCCGCCCCTCCCGCACCACCACGCGCCCGCCCGCCACCACCTGCCGCACCGGGTTGCCCTGGCCGCTGAACACCCAGGCGTCGAGCAGCTCATCCCCTTCCCGGCCGCACAGGGCGGGGTGTTCGTCGTCCAGCGCCACCAGGTCGCAGCGCTGGCCGGGGCCGATGCCGGCGATGGCCCGCGCGCTCACCTGCGCCCCGCCGGCGAGAGACGCTTCCAGCAGGTTGCGCGCCGGGTGGGGGTGGGCCTCGTCCGTCGCCACGGAGCGCCGGCGCTGCGCCAGGCGCTGGCTGGTCTCCAGCTGCCGCATCTCGTCGCGCGGCGAGGTGCCGACATGGCTGTCCGTGCCGAAGCCGAGCCGCCCGCCCGCCGCGCGATAGGCGGGCAGGCCGAAGATGCCGTCCCCCAGCGAGGCCTCGGTGCTGGGGCAGAGCCCGGCCACGGCGCCGCTGCGGGCAAGGCCCACGGCTTCCGCCTCCGTCATGTGGGTGCAGTGGATCAGGCACCAGCGCGCGTCGAGCGGCATGTTCTCCAGCAGCCATTCCACGGGGCGGGCGCCGGTGGCGGCGCGGCATTCCTCCACTTCCCGCAGCTGCTCGGCGGCGTGGATGTGGATGGGGCCGCCGAAGCGCGAGACCTCGCGCAGCATCTCCGGCGTCACCGCGCGCAGCGAGTGCGGCGCGAGGCCGAGCCCCGCCTGCGCATCGCCCGCGATGGCGGCGCGGATGCCGTCCACGATGCGCCAGAAGCCGTCGAGATCGTTGAGGAAGCGGCGCTGCCCCGGCACCGGGTCCTTCCCGAAGATGCCGCCATGCCGGTAGAGGCTCGGCAGCAGGGTGATGCCGATGCCCGTGGCGCGCGCCGCCGCCAGATGCCGCAGCGCCATCTCCGCCGGCTCGGCATAGGGCGTGCCGTCGGCCTGGTGGTGCAGGTAGTGGAACTCGGCGAGACTCGTGAAACCCCATTCCAGGCATTCGGCGTAGAGCTGCGCGGCCACGGCTTCCGCATCCTCCGGCGTGAAGCGGCCGACGAAGCGGTACATCGTCGTCCGCCAGGTCCAGAAGGAATCCTCGCCCCCCTCGGCATCGCGCGCCTCGGGGGGCGAGCGGCGCTCGGCGTGGCCGGCCATGGCGCGCTGGAAGGCGTGGGAATGCAGGTTCGGCAGGCCGGGGATCACCACGCCCGGCAGGCGTTCCGCTCCGGCCGGATCGCCCCCCGGCGTGACAGTGGCAATGCTGCCGGCGCCATCGGTCTCGATGCGCACGTCGCGCGCCCAGCCGGTGGGCAGCAGGGCAGCGGGGGCGAAATAGTGGGTCATGCCGGGCGGCCTTCTCGCAGCGATGAGAGGCATCGTCTTTCCGGTTGACTGGACTTGTCAAGACAACCATGCTCCCGGCCATGCCGAGCTCCGAAACCCCTGCCCTGCTGCCGACGCCCAGCCCGGCAACGCCGCGCTACCAGCAGATCAAGGCCTTCATCCTCAGCCGCGTCGCCAGCGGCGAATGGGGGGTGGAGGACCGCGTGCCCTCCGAGCATGAGCTGGTGAAGCTGACCGGCGTCTCCCGCGTCACCGTCAACCGCGCGCTGCGTGAGCTGGCCGATGCGGGGCTGCTGGTGCGGGTGCAGGGGGTGGGCACCTTCGTCGCCGGCGCCAAGCCGCAATCGAACCTGCTGGAGCTGCGCGACATCGCCGAGGAGATCGCCGAGCGCGGCGGCACGCACGCAGCCGAGGTGCTCTCTCTCGGCCGGCTGCGGGCGGACGCGGCCATGGCCGCCGCCTTCGGCCTGCCCGAGCGGGCGGAAATCTTCCAGGCGCGGCTGGTGCACCGGGAGGATGGCGTGGCCGTGCAGTTCGAGGAGCGGCTGGTGAACCCGGTGATTGCGCCGCGCTTCCTGGAGCAGGATTTCAGCCGCATCACGCCCTACCGCTACCTCACCTCCTGCGCGCCGCCCGAGCGGGTGGAGCATGTGGTGGAGGCCACCCGCGCCGTGCCGGAGATCGCCGCGGCCCTCGGCATCCCGCCCGACGAGCCCTGCCTGCTGGTCCACCGCCGCACCTGGTCGTGGCGCGTGGTGGCGACGCGGGCCTTCCTCACCCATCCCGGCACGCGCTACCGCCTTGGCGGCGCGCTGGACTGAACCCCGACCGAGACGAGACAGACCCATGTCGCACACCCGGTTCCGCAATGCCCCCGCCATCCGCGCCCCGCGCGGCGACACCCTCACCGCCAAGCATTGGACCACCGAGGCGGCGATGCGGATGCTGATGAACAACCTCGACGACGAGGTGGCCGAGCGCCCCGGCGAGCTGGTGGTCTATGGCGGCATCGGCCGCGCCGCGCGCGACTGGCAGAGCTATGAAACCATTCTGTCCGTCCTGAAGCGACTTGAAGAAGACCAAACGCTGCTGGTGCAGTCCGGCAAGCCGGTGGGCGTGTTCGAGACGCACAAGGATGCGCCGCGCGTGCTCATCGCCAACTCCAACCTCGTGCCGGCCTGGGCGAACTGGGAGCATTTCAACGCGCTCGATCGCGCCGGGCTGATGATGTACGGCCAGATGACGGCGGGTTCCTGGATCTATATCGGCAGCCAGGGCATCGTGCAGGGCACCTACGAGACCTTCGTGGAAGCCGGGCGGCAACATTTCGGCGGCGATCTTGGCGGGCGCTGGATCCTGACGGCGGGCCTCGGCGGCATGGGCGGCGCGCAGCCGCTGGCAGGCGTCTTCGCGGGCGCCTGCGTGCTGGCGGTGGAGTGCCAGCCGAGCCGCATCGAGAAGCGGCTGGAAACCGGCTACCTCGACCGCCGCGCGGAGACGCTGGACGAGGCGCTGCGGATGATCGAACAGGCCTGCGCCGAGCGGAAGGCCGTCAGCATCGGCCTGCTCGGCAACGCCGCCGAGATCTTCCCCGAGCTGGTGAAGCGCGGCGTGGTCCCCGACATCGTCACCGACCAGACCAGCGCGCACGACCCCGCCAATGGCTATCTTCCCGCCGGCTGGACGCTGGCGGAATGGGAAGCCCGGCGCGAGAGCGACCCGAAATCCGTCGCCGCCGCCGCCAAGAAGTCGATGGTCGGGCACGTGCAGGCGATGCTGGACTTCAAGGCAATGGGCAGCGCCGTGCTCGACTACGGAAACAACATCCGCCAGATGGCCAAGGATGAAGGGCTGGAAGGCGCCTTCGGCTTCCCGGGTTTCGTGCCGGCCTATATCCGCCCGCTCTTCTGCCGCGGCGTCGGCCCCTTCCGCTGGGCCGCGCTCTCGGGCGACCCGGAGGATATCCGCCGCACCGACGACAAGGTGCGCGAGCTGATCCCGGACGACAAGCACCTGCACCGCTGGCTGGACATGGCGCGCGAGCGGATCAAGTTCCAAGGCCTGCCGGCGCGCATCTGCTGGGTCGGGCTCGGGCAGCGGCACCGGCTCGGCCTCGCCTTCAACGAGATGGTGGCGCGGGGCGAGCTGAAGGCGCCCATCGTCATTGGCCGCGACCATCTCGATTCCGGTTCCGTCGCCTCGCCCAACCGCGAGACGGAAGCGATGAAGGACGGCTCGGATGCCGTGAGCGACTGGCCTCTGCTCAACGCGCTGCTCAACACCGCCTCGGGTGCCACCTGGGTCTCGCTGCACCATGGCGGCGGCGTCGGCATGGGCTATTCGCAGCACGCGGGCATGGTCATCGTCGCCGACGGCACGGAGGATGCGGCGCGCCGCCTGAAGCGCGTGCTGTGGAACGACCCGGCCACCGGCGTGATGCGCCATGCCGATGCGGGCTACGACATCGCCATCGACTGCGCGCGGGAACAGGGGCTCGACCTACCGATGCTCGGGGGTGCGAAGTGAGCGCCGCCCGCATCGTGGCGCCCGGCCACGCCACGCTGGCCGATCTGCGCGCCATCCTCGAAGGCGCCGTGCTGGAACTGCCTGCGGGGTGGGAAGCGCCGGTGGCGCGCTCCGTCTCGGCGCTGGCCGCGCGCATCGCCACGGGCGAGGCGCTCTATGGCGTCAACACCGGCTTTGGCAAGCTGGCCAGCCAGCGCATCGGCACGGAGGACCTGGCGAAGCTGCAGCGCAACCTGCTGCGCAGCCACGCCGCCGGTATCGGCCCCTTCATGCCTGCCCCCGTCGTGCGGCTAATCCTGGCGCTGAAGGCCCTCTCCCTGGCGCGCGGCGCCTCGGCGGTGCGGCCGGAGGTGGTCTCCGCCCTGCTCGCCCTGCTGCGCGCCGATGTGCTGCCGGCCATCCCCGCCAAGGGCTCGGTCGGCGCCTCGGGCGATCTCGCGCCACTCGCCCACATGGCGCTGGTGCTGATCGGCGAGGGCGAAGCCTTCGTCGGCGAGGAAGTGCTGCCCGGCGCCGAGGCGCTGAAGCGCGCCGGCCTCGCGCCGCTGGAGCTTGGGCCGAAGGAGGGGCTGGCGCTGCTCAACGGCACGCAGGTTTCCACCGCGCTGGCGCTCGCCGGGCTGTTCGCCACCCAATCCCTCTGGCGCAGCGCGCTCGTGGCGGGGGCGATGAGCGTCGATGCGGCGCGCGGCTCGGACACGCCCTTCGACCCGCGCATCCACGCGCTGCGCGGCCAGCCGGGGCAGATCCGCGCCGCCGCCGCGCTGCGCGCCCTGCTGGAAGGCAGCGCCATCCGCGAGAGCCACCGCACCGGCGACAGCCGCGTGCAGGACCCCTATTGCCTGCGCTGCCAGCCCCAGGTGATGGGCGCCTGCCTCGACCTGCTGGACCACGCCGCCGCCGTGCTGGAGCGCGAGGCCAATGCGGTGACCGACAACCCGCTCGTCACCGCCGAGGGCGAGGTGCTCTCGGGCGGCAATTTCCACGCCGAGCCGGTGGCCTTCGCGGCCGACACCATCGCCCTCGCGCTCGCCGAGATCGGCGCCCTCTCCGAGCGCCGCATCGCGCTGCTGACCGATCCGGTGCTCTCCGGCCTGCCCGCCTTCCTGGTGCGCGAGGGCGGGCTGAACTCGGGCTTCATGATCGCGCAGGTGACGGCGGCGGCGCTGGCCAGCGAGAACAAGTCCCTCGCCCATCCCCGCAGCGTGGACAGCCTGCCCACCAGCGCCAACCAGGAGGACCATGTCTCCATGGCCACCGGCGCGGCGCTGCGCCTGGCCGAAATGGCGGACAACACGGCGGGCATCCTCGCCATCGAGTTCCTGGCGGCGGCGCAGGGAATCGGCTTCCATCGGCCGCTCGCCACCTCGGAGGTGCTGGAGAAGGCGCTGGCGGAAATCCGCGGCATCGCCGCGCCCTGGGATGAGGACCGGCTCATGGCGCCGGATATCGCCGCGGCCAGGCGCCTCGTCGAGCACGGGGTGTTCGCGGCGCTCCTTCGCTGAAAGCCCGGCCAGGAGGGGCGCCGCCCCTCCTGGACCGCCCCGCCGGGGGAACTGAGTTCCCCCGGAGCCCCCACATTCGGGAAGCATCGCGATGAGCGGGTTCGATCACGTCTGGCTCAATGCCCACCTCGCCACCATGGACGGACCGGCCGAAGCGCCGCTCGGAATCGTCGAGGACGGGGCCATCGCCACGCAGGGCGGCCGCATCGCCTGGGTCGGGAAGCGCGCGGACCTGCCGGCGCATGAGGCACCGGTCACCGATTGCGCGGGCGCCTGGGTCCTGCCGGGGCTGGTCGATTGCCACACCCACCTCGTCTTCGGCGGCAACCGCGCGGGCGAGTTCGAGCAGCGGCTGGAAGGCGCCACCTATGAGGAGATCGCCCGCGCGGGGGGTGGCATCTTCTCCAGCGTCCGCGCCACGCGCGCGGCCAGCGAAGGCGCCTTGCTGGAAGCCGCCCTGCCCCGGCTGCAAGGGCTGATGGCCGAGGGTGTCACCACCGTCGAGATCAAGTCCGGCTATGGGCTCGATCTCGAATCGGAGATGAAGATGCTGCGGGTCGCCCGCCGCCTCGGCGCCGCGCTGCCGGTGGAGGTGGCGACCTCCCTGCTCGCCGCCCATGCCGTGCCGCCCGGCTACGAGGGCGGCGCCGAGGCCTACACGGATTTCGTGGTGCGCGAGGCCATCCCCGCCGCCGCCGCCACCGGGCTGGCCGACGCGGTGGATGCCTTCTGCGAGCGCATCGCCTTCTCGCCCGCGCAGACGGAGCGGGTCTTCGCCGCCGCGCGGGCCGCCGGCCTGCCGGTGAAGCTGCACGCCGACCAGCTTTCCGACCTTGGCGGCGCGGCGCTCGCCGCCCGCTTCGGCGCCCTCTCGGCCGACCACCTGGAATATGCCAGCGCCGAAGGGCTGCGCGCCATGGCCGCCGCCGGCAGCGTGGCGGTGCTGCTGCCGGGGGCCACCTATTTCATTCGCGAATCGAAGCATCCGGACGTCGCGGCGATGCGGGCGGCCGGGCTTCGCATGGCCCTCTCCACGGACATGAACCCAGGCTCCTCGCCCGCCCGCTCCCTGCTGCTGATGCTGAACCTGGGCTGCACCCTGTTCCGCCTCACCGTGGCCGAGGCGCTGCTGGGCGTGACGCGCCACGCCGCGGCGGCGCTTGGGATAACCGACCGCGGCGTGCTGCGGCCCGGCCTGCGGGCCGATCTCGCCCTCTTCCGCATCGGCCGCCCCGCGGAGCTTTGCTACTGGATCGGCGGCAATCCCTGCGTCGGACGGGTGGTGTCGGGGCGGGCCGGCTGAATGCGGCGCGGCCGGGCGAATGGCCGCTTGGCCCGCAACTCCCACACAGCCTTTCCGTTGCTTTCGTCAGGGGAAGGACAAGCGAAAGCTTCGGCCTGTATCCTGCCGCGATGCCGCAGTGGTATTGCGCCGCCTGAGGAACGATCTGGCTTTTAACCACATTCCGGTTAAATGCCATATTGCACCGCAGCATCAAGGACTTGGCTATCGCCTTGCGCTTGCAGTTGGGCGTTGCGCCACGTATCTCGGCCTTGCGCTGCCGCCAATTCCGAGCGGTTGCGGGCAGAATGGAGCAGCCGGATGGTCCAAGGCGCCGAAGCGGCCACCACCAAGCGTCGCGGCAAGGCGAAGGCCCCACCCGCAGGGCGGGAAGGCCTCTCGCAGGAGCAGTTGCTCAAGGCCTACCGCGACATGCTGCTGATCCGGCGCTTCGAGGAGAAGGCGGGCCAGCTCTACGGCATGGGGCTCATCGGCGGCTTCTGCCACCTCTACATCGGCCAGGAGGCCGTGGTGGTGGGCATGCAGCTCTGCCTGCAGCCGGGCGACCAGGTCATCACCTCCTACCGCGACCATGGCCACATGCTGGCCACCGGCATGGAGGCGCGCGGCGTGATGGCGGAGCTGACCGGACGCTCGGGGGGCTACTCCAAGGGCAAGGGCGGCTCGATGCACATGTTCAGCCGCGAGAAGGGCTTCTACGGCGGCCACGGCATCGTCGGCGCCCAGGTGTCGCTCGGCGCCGGGCTGGCCTTTGCCAACATGTACAACGACAACGGCAATGTCTGCCTGACCTACTATGGCGACGGCGCGGCCAACCAGGGCCAGGTGTTCGAGAGCTACAACCTCGCCGCCGTGTTCAAGCTGCCGGTCGTGTTCATCATCGAGAACAACAAGTACGGCATGGGCACCAGCGCCGAGCGCGCCTCCGCCTCGAAGGACCGCTCGAAGGACGGCACCCCCTGGGGCATCCCGGGCGAGCAGGTGGACGGCATGGACGTGGAGGCCGTGCAGGCCGCCGGCGAGCGCGCGGTCGCGCACTGCCGCGAGGGCAAGGGCCCCTACATCCTGGAGATGAAGACCTACCGCTACCGCGGCCACTCCATGTCCGACCCGGCGAAGTACCGCACGCGGGAGGAGGTGCAGAAGATGCGCGAGCAGCATGACTGCATCGAGACCGCCCGCAAGAAGCTGCTGGACAGCGGCCTGCCCGAGGCCGAGCTGAAGAAGATCGACGACGAGGTGAAGCGCATCGTCGCCGATTCCGCCGAATTCGCCCAGACTTCCCCCGAGCCGGACGAGTCCGAGCTGTGGACGGACATCCTGCTGGAGGCCCGCTGACCCATGGGTGCGACGATCCTGATGCCCGCCCTCTCCCCCACCATGACCGAGGGGAAGCTGGCGCGCTGGCTGAAGAAGGAAGGCGACACCGTCGCCGCCGGCGACATCATCGCCGAGATCGAGACCGACAAGGCCACCATGGAGGTGGAGGCGGTCGATGAGGGCGAGCTGACCAGGATCCTGGTGCCCGAGGGCACCGAGGGCGTGGCGGTGAACTCCCCCATCGCCGAGATCGATGGCGGGGATGGCGGCGCCGGCACCTCGGCCTCCGGGCCGCAGGAGCCCGTCTCCAACGCCATCCAGGCCGGCGGCGAGACCGCCGAGGTGGCGAAGGAGGCGGAGGACCACGCCGCCGTCGCCGCCAAGGGCACCGAGCAGCGCCCGGAGACGGACGCGCAGCCCAAGGCCCCCGCGCAGGAGGCCGAGAAGGACTGGGGCGAGACCAAGCCCATCACCGTGCGCGAGGCGCTGCGCGACGCGATGGCCGCCGAGATGCGGCGCGACGACAAGGTGTTCCTGATGGGCGAGGAAGTCGCCCAGTACCAGGGCGCCTACAAGATCAGCCAGGGGCTGCTGGACGAGTTCGGGCCGAAGCGCATCATCGACACGCCGATCACCGAGCACGGCTTCACCGGCATGGCGGTGGGCGCGGCCTTCACCGGGCTGAAGCCGATCGTCGAGTTCATGACCTTCAACTTCTCGATGCAGGCGATCGACCAGATCGTGAACAGCGCCGCCAAGACGCTGTACATGTCCGGCGGCCAGCTCGGCTGCCCGATCGTCTTCCGCGGCCCCAACGGCGCGGCCGCCCGCGTCGCCGCCCAGCACAGCCAGTGCTACGCCTCCTGGTACGCGCATGTGCCGGGCCTCAAGGTGGTGGCGCCGTGGTCGGCGGCGGATGCCAAGGGGCTTCTGCGCGCCGCCATCCGCGACCCGAACCCGGTCGTGTTCCTCGAGAACGAGATCCTCTACGGCCAGACCTTCGAGTGCCCGACGGACGAGGATTTCATCCTCCCCATCGGCAAGGCCAAGGTCGAGCGCGCCGGCAAGGATGTCACCATCGTCGCCTTCTCGATCGAGGTCGGGCTGGCGATGCAGGCGGCCGAGAAGCTCGCCGAGCAGGGGATCGACGCGGAGGTGATCAACCTGCGCACCATCCGCCCGCTCGACACCGAGACCATCGTCGCCTCGGTGAAGAAGACCAACCGCCTCGTCACCGTCGAGGAAGGCTGGGCCTTCAGCGGCATCGGCTGCGAGGTGGCGATGCAGGTGATCGAGCACGCCTTCGACTACCTGGACGCGCCGCCGGTGCGGGTCGCCGGCCTCGACGTGCCGATGCCCTACGCGGCCAACCTTGAGAAGCTCGCCCTGCCGACCATCGACCACGTGGTCGATGCGGCGAAGCGCGTCACCTACAAGAAGTAACGGGGGAAGCGGGACGATGGCCACCAACATCCTGATGCCCGCGCTGTCCCCCACCATGACCGAGGGGACGCTGGCGCGCTGGCTCAAGAAGGAAGGCGACGCGGTCAAGGCGGGCGACGTCATCGCCGAGATCGAGACCGACAAGGCCACCATGGAATTCGAGGCCGTGGATGAGGGCGTCCTCGGCAAGATCCTGGTGCAGGAGGGCACCGAGGGGGTGAAGGTGAACGCCCCCATCGGCGTGCTGGTCGAGGAGGGCGAGGCGGTGCCGGACGATGCCGGCGCCGCCGCCCCGAAGCCGGCCCCGAAGCAGGAGGCGCCGAAGCAGGAGGCGGCGAAGGAGAAGGCGCCCGAGCAGGTCGCGCCGAACCGCCCCGGCACGCCGCCGGCCACCGAGGCGCCCAAGGCGGAGCAGAAGCCCGCCCCGGCCGCGCAGGGTGACCGCGTCTTCGCCTCGCCGCTGGCGCGCCGCATGGCGCAGCAGGCGGGCATCGAGCTTTCCGATGTGCAGGGCTCCGGCCCGAACGGGCGCATCGTGAAGGCCGATATCGAGGCCGCCGCCGGCAAGCCGAAGCAGGCCCCTGCCCCGGCCGCCGCGCCGAAGGCCGAGGCCGCCGCGCCCACCGCCGCCCCGGCCGCCGCCAAGGCGCCGGCGCCCGCCATCACCGCCCCGCACACGGCGGTGCCGAACTCCTCCATGCGCAAGGTCATCGCCAAGCGCCTGGCGGAGAGCAAGGCGACAGTGCCGCACTTCTATGTCTCGATGGACATCGAGCTGGATGCGCTGCTGAAGCTGCGCGCCGACCTCAACGGCCGCGCGCCGAAGGACGGCCCTGGCGCCTTCAAGCTCTCGGTGAACGACCTCATCATCAAGGCCGCCGCGCGGGTGCTGCGCCAGTTCCCGAACGTCAACGCCTCCTGGACCGACGACGCGATCATCCAGTACCACGACGTGGACATCTCGGTGGCCGTGTCGATCCCGGACGGGCTGATCACGCCGATCGTGAAGAAGGCCGACCAGAAGGGCCTCGCCGCCATCAGCAACGAGATGAAGGACCTGGCCGCCCGCGCCAAGTCCGGCAAGCTCAAGCTGGAGGAGTTCCAGGGCGGCAGCTTCAGCATCTCCAACATGGGGATGTATGGCGTCACCAGCTTCTCGGCCATCATCAACCCGCCGCAGGGCGGCATTCTCGCCGTCGGCGCCGGGCAGCAGCGGCCGGTGGTGAAGGATGGGGCGCTCGGCATCGCCACGGTGATGACCTGCACTCTCTCGGTCGATCACCGCGTCGTCGATGGCGCGCTGGCGGCCGAGTGGATGGCCGCCTTCAAGAAGGTGGTCGAGGACCCCCTGAGCCTCATGCTGTGAGCCTGATGCTGTGAGCGGCGGCCCCGGCTTCACGCTGCGCGAGGCGAAGCCGCGCGACGCCGAGGCGGTGCTCGCCCTGGTGCGCGGCCTCGCTGCCTACGAGAAGCTGGAGCACGAGGTCACCGCCAGCGCGCAGGACTATTACGGCGCGCTGGCCACCCGCCGCATCCAGGGGCTGATCGCCGAGATCGACGGCGAGGCGGTGGGAATCTGCCTCTGGTATGAGACCTTCAGCACCTTCGCCGGCCGCGCCGGGATCTGGGTGGAGGATGTGTTCATCGTGCCGGAGCGCCGGCGGCACGGCATCGGCCTCGCCTTCTTCCGCGCCCTGGCGAAGCGGGCGGTGGAGGGCGGCCATGCCTGGATGGAATGGAACGTGCTCGACTGGAACGAGCCGGCGATCGCCTTCTACCGGCGGATCGGCGCGGTCGGGCGCGTGGAATGGACCGATCAACGCCTCTCCGGCGACGCGCTGAAGGCGCTCGCCGGCTGAAGGCCCCGCCCTGAAGGGACCGGAAAACATGGCCGAACAGTTCGACCTGGTGGTGGTGGGCGGCGGCCCGGGCGGCTACGTCGCCGCCATCCGTGGCGCGCAGCTCAAGATGAAGGTCGCGCTGGTGGAGCGCGAGCATCTGGGCGGCATCTGCCTCAACTGGGGCTGCATCCCCACCAAGGCGCTGCTGCGCGCCTCCGAGATCAACCACCTGCTGCACAGCCTCGACCAGTACGGCTTCGCGGCGGACAATGTGCGCTACGACTTCGCCAAGGTGGTCAAGCGCTCCCGCCAGGTGGCCTCGCAGCTCTCCTCCGGCGTCAAGGGCCTGCTGAAGAAGCACAAGGTCACCGTGTTCGACGGCAGCGGCAAGCTGGCAGGCCCCGGCAAGCTCACTGTCACCGGCAAGGACGGCAAGCCGGGCGCCGAGCTGCAGGCCAGGAACATCCTGCTGGCCACCGGCGCGCGCGCCCGCGTCATCCCCGGCATCGAGCCGGACGGCAAGCTGATCTGGTCCTACCGCGAGGCGCTGGCGCCGGACATCATGCCGAAGAAGCTGATCGTCATCGGCTCGGGCGCCATCGGCAGCGAGTTCGCCTCCTTCTTCCTCAACATGGGCGCCGAGGTGACCCTGGTGGAGGTAATGGACCGCATCCTGCCGGTGGAGGATGCCGAGGTCTCCGCCTTCGTGCAGAAATCCTTCGCCAAGCAGGGCATGAAGATCATCACCGGCGCCCGCGTCCAGGGCGTGCGGAAATCGGCCGATGGCATCACCGCCATCGTCGAGGCCGGCAACAAGGTGCAGGAGATCCAGGCGGACCGGCTGATCTCCGCCGTGGGCATCGTCGGCAATGTCGAGAATATTGGCCTCGAGGGCACCAAGGTGAAGGTCGAGCGCACCCATGTGGTGACCGACCCCTATGGGCAGACCGGCGAGCCGGGCGTCTGGGCCATCGGCGACCTCACAGGCGCGCCCTGGCTGGCCCACAAGGCGAGCCACGAGGGCATCATCGCCGTGGAGGCGATGGCGGGGATGCACCCGCATGCCATGGATGTCACTAACATCCCCGGCTGCACCTACTGCCGCCCGCAGGTGGCCTCCGTCGGGCTGACCGAGGCGCGCGCCAAGGAGGCCGGGCACGAGGTGCGGGTGGGCCGCTTCCCCTTCATCGGCAACGGCAAGGCGATCGCGATGGGCGAGCCGGAGGGCTTCGTCAAGACGGTGTTCGACGCCAAGACGGGCGCGCTGCTCGGCGCCCACATGGTCGGCCCGGAAGTGACCGAGATGATCCAGGGCTACACCATCGCCCGCACCCTCGAGACCACCGAGGCGGAGCTGATGCACACCGTCTTCCCCCACCCCACCGTCTCGGAAGCCATGCATGAGTCGGTGCTTGATGCCTATGGCCGGGTGATCCACATCTAGCGGCAAGAGGCCCCGCGCTGGCTTGCGGGGCAAGACTGCCTTCATAGATCATGGCAGGCGGCGGCCGCTCCCGGCAGGGTGGGGCCGCCGCCTTCCCTACAGCCGGGGTTCCGAATGGCCACCCGTATCCTGATCGACCACCGGGCCGGCGGCGCGGTTTCCAACGCCGAGGGCACCGTGAAGCCCGTGGCCCTGCCCCCCCAGGCGGCGGCCCCGCTGCGCCACCCCGAGAAGGCGCACCGGCCGGACAACCCGATCAAGCGCAAGCCGGACTGGATCCGCGTCAAGGCGCCGACGCACCCGATCTACCAGGAGACGCGCAACCTGATGCGCGACAACAAGCTGGTGACGGTGTGCGAGGAGGCCGCCTGCCCCAACATCGGCGAGTGCTGGTCGCAGCGCCACGCCACCATGATGATCATGGGCGAGATCTGCACCCGCGCCTGCGCCTTCTGCAACATCACCACCGGCATGCCGAAGGCGCTCGACGCCGATGAGCCGCGCCGCGTGGCCGAGGCCGTGGCCAAGCTCGGCCTGCGCCACGTCGTCATCACCAGCGTGGACCGCGACGACCTGGCCGATGGCGGCGCCGCGCATTTCGCCGCCGTCATCGCCGCCATCCGCGCCGCCGCGCCCGAGACCACCATCGAGATCCTGACGCCCGACTTCCTGCGCAAGGATGGCGCGCTGGAGGTGGTGGTGGCCGCCCGGCCGGACGTGTTCAACCACAACCTCGAGACGGTGCCGAAGCTCTACCCCACCATCCGCCCCGGCGCCCGCTATTACCACTCGCTGCGGCTGCTGGACCGGGTGAAGCAGCTCGACCCGTCGATCTTCACCAAGTCCGGCGTCATGGTGGGTCTGGGCGAGACGCGGCCGGAAGTCCTCCAGGTGATGGACGACATGCGCAGCGCCGAGATCGACTTCCTCACCATCGGCCAGTACCTGCAGCCCACCATCAAGCACGCGGCGGTGGACCGCTTCGTGGAGCCCGCCGAGTTCGAGGACTATGCCCGGATGGCGCGCGGCAAGGGCTTTCTCCTCGTCTCCGCCACGCCGCTGACCCGCTCCTCCTACCATGCGGACCGGGACTTTGCGGCGCTGCGCGAGGCCCGCAACGCCAGGCTGGCGGGCCGTGCGCTGGCGGGCGCCGCCGCCTGATGCCGACACATGCCGAGAAGCGCATCCTGCGCTACACGCCGGAGCAGATGTTCAACCTGGTGGCGGATGTGCGCCGCTACCCGGAATTCCTGCCCTGGTGCGTGGGCGCGCGCATCGTCTCCCAGACCGAGACGGAGCTGCTGGCCGACCTGACCATCGGCTTCAAGATGTTCCGCGAGACCTTCCGCTCCCGCGTGGTGCTGGAGCGCCCGCACGCGGTGCGGGTCCGCTACGAGAACGGCCCCTTCCGCTATCTCAACAACAACTGGACCTTCACCGCCGTGGAGGCCGGCACCGAGGTCGATTTCTTCGTCGATTTCGAGTTCAAGTCGCGGCTCCTCCAGGCCGTCATCGGTACCGTGTTCAACGAGGCGGTGCGGCTGATGGTGCGCGCCTTCGAGCGCCGCGCCATGGCGCTCTATGGGCGGGACGGACGTGCCGGCGGAGCCCAGCCCGTGCCCGGCAACCCCGCCGCGGGCGCCTGACGGGCAGGAACCGGCAAGAAGGGGGGGGCTGACGCGGCCGGTGCGGGCTGGCATGCTGCCCCGCGCCATGCCGAAGATCCTTGCCCTGATGCTCTGCGCCGCCATCGGGCTGCTGCTCTGGCGGCGTGAGGGCCCTGGCTGGCTGGCAGACTGGCCGCGGGAGGCGCTTCTCGTGTCGATCCTGCTGCCGGCCCTGCCGCTTGCCTGGCTGGGCTGGCGCCGCCTGCGCGTGGCCATCCGCGACATGAACGACTGATCCTCCCGCAACATCCACGAGGTCCCGCCCCATGGTGCATGCTCCCGCTCGTCCGCCCGCCGGGGCGCCGCCCATCCGCATCAACCTCTATTCGGACACCCAGACCCTCCCCACCCCCGCCATGAAGGCGGCGATGATGGAGGCAGAGATGGGCGACGAGCAGCATGGCGACGACCCCACCGTCCACGCGCTGTGCGACCGGATGGCGGCGCTGCTGGGCAAGGAGGCGGCGGTGTTCCTGCCCTCCGGCACCATGTGCAACGTCATCGCCATCCTCACCCATTGCCGCCCCGGCGAGGAAGTGCTGGCGCATGAGACGGCACACATCCTGGGCAGCGAGGGCGGCACCCATGCGGCGCTGGCCGGCGTGCAGATCAACCCGCTGAAGGGCGAGCGCGGCATGTTCAGCGCCGAGACGCTGCGCGCCGCCATCCGCCCCCGCAGCCGCCACGCGCCGCCGCAGAGCCTGCTGGAGGTGGAGCAGACCGCCAATATCGGCGGCGGCGCCGTCTGGCCGCAGGCGGAGCTGGACGCGGTGGTGGCCGTGGCGCGCGAGCAGGGCTGGGCCACCCATATGGACGGCGCCCGGCTGATGAACGCGGTGGTGGCCAGCGGCATCCCCGCCGCCGAGATGGTGGCCGGGTTCGACACGGTGTGGCTGGACTTCACCAAGGGCCTTGGCGCGCCGCTCGGGGCCGTGCTGGCGGGCTCGGAGGAGTTCATCGGCGAGGCCTGGCGCTGGAAGCAGCGCCTGGGCGGCGCCATGCGCCAGGCCGGCATCTGCGCCGCCGCCTGCATCCACGCGCTGGACCACCATGTGGACCGGCTGGCCGACGACCACGCCAACGCCAGGGCGCTCGCCCGCGGGCTGCGGCAGATCGAGGGCATCACCGTCGAGGAGCCGGACACCAACCTCGTCTTCTTCGACCCCACCGGCACCGGCCTGGCGGCGGGCGAGCTGGTGAAGCGGCTGCGGATGGAGGGCGTGCAGCTCTCCATGCTGGGCGGGCGCATCCGCGCCTGCACCCATCTCGGCGTCACGGCGCCGATGATCGAGGAGACGCTCTCCCTGACCCGCAAGGCGCTCGCCGCCTGAGCGCCGTGGGGAGGCGCGGCCTCCCCACACCCCTCCGCCGGAGTGACAGTGTCACCCCGGACCCAGCCTTCAGTCCTTCCGCGCCAAGCGGCCGAGCAGGCGGGCATGGCTGCGGGCGCCGGCATGCAGGCAGCTCAGCTCGAACTTCTCGTTCGGGCTGTGCACCTGGTCGTCGTCCAGGCCGAAGCCCATCAGCAGGCTGTCCAGCCCCAGGATGGATTTGAAGCTGGACACCACCGGAATTGAGCCGCCGCCGCCCGCCAGCACCGCCGGGCGGCCGAACTCCTCCGCCAGCACCTCCCGCGCCGCCTGCACGAAGCGCGACTCCATCGGGATCGAGATGCCCGGGCCGCCGGCGAAGACCTGCAATTCGAAGCTCGCATCCGCCGGCAGGCGGGACTGCACGAACTGCCGAATGCCCTCGATCACCTTCTGCGGGTCCTGCCCCGGCACCAGGCGGCAGGAGAGCTTGGCATGGCCCTCGCAGGCGATGACGGTCTTGGAGCCCTCGCCCATGTAGCCGCCCCAGATGCCGTTGATGTCGGCGGTGGGGCGCGCCCAGAGGCGCTCCGGCGCGCTGCGGCCACGCTCGCCGCCCGGCACGGAGAGGCCCTGGGCGCCGAGGAAGGCGGCCTCGTCGAAGCCCAGCGCCTCCCAGGCGGCGCGCTGCTCGGCGGTGGGTTCCTGCACCCCGTCGTAGAAGCCGGGGATCTGGATGCGGCCCTCCTCGTCCTTCAGCTCGCCCAGGATCTTCGTCAGCAGGTTCAGCACATTCGCCGCCGAGCCGCCGAACAGGCCGGAATGCAGGTCCCGGTCGCCCAGCCGCAGGTCGATCTGGGTGTAGACCAGCCCGCGCAGGCTGACGGTGAGCGAGGGCGCCCCCGGGGCCCACATGTTGGTGTCGCTGATCAGCACCATCTCGGCGGAGAGGATGTCCTTCTCGGCCGCCAGCACCGCCTCCAGGTTGGGGCTGCCGATCTCCTCCTCGCCCTCCACCAGCACCGTCACGCGCACGGGCGGGCCGCCGGCCACGCTGTTCCAGGCGCGCAGCGCGGCCAGCCAGGTCATCACCTGCCCCTTGTCGTCCACCGCGCCACGGGCGACGAGGCGCGGGCCGCGCGGCCCCTCCAACACCTGCGGCTCGAAGGGCGGGCTGTCCCACAGCTCCAGCGGCTCCGGCGGCTGCACGTCGTAGTGGCCGTAGATGAGGATGTGCGGCGCGTCCGACCCCGGGCCGGGATGGGTGGCGATCAGCACCGGGTGGCCCGGCGTCTCGCGCAGCCCGGCCTCGAAGCCGAGGCCGATCAGCTCCCGCGCCAGCCACTCGGCGGCGCGGCGGCAATCCGGGGCGTGGGCGGGCTGGGCGCTCACGCTCGGGATGCGCAGCCAGTCGATCAGGCTGGCCTCGGTGGCGGTGCGGGCGGAATCGAGCGCGGCGAGAACCCGCGCGGTCTGGTCCTGGGTCATGGCGGCAGTCTCGCGCCGGGCGCGGCCGCCGCCAATTCCCCGCCGACAAAAAAGACGGGGGGCGGGGTCCGCCCCCCTCCGGAAAAAAGCGCCCGCCTCAGAGGGCGGCGGCGATCCCCAGGAAATCCTCCGCCTTCAGGCTGGCGCCGCCGACCAGCGCGCCATCCACATGCGGCAGGGCCAGGATGCCCTTGGCGTTGGAAGGCTTGACCGAGCCGCCATAGAGGATGCGGAGCGTCTTGCCGGCCTCGCCGAACGCCTTCTCCAGCTCGGCGCGGATGCGGGCGTGCATGGCGGCGATGTCGTCCTCCGTCGGCGTGCGCCCGGTGCCGATGGCCCAGACCGGCTCATAGGCCACCACGCCGCCGGCTGCCGCGAAGCCCTCCGGCAGGCTGCCGGCGAGCTGCCCGGCCACCACCGCCTCGGCCTCGCCGGAGAGGCGCTGCGCCTCGCTCTCGCCCACGCAGACCACGGGCACGAGGCCGGCGGCCAGCGCCGCCTCGGCCTTGGCCTTCACCGCGGCGTCGCTCTCGCCATGGTCGGCGCGGCGCTCGGAATGGCCGAGGATGACATAGGCCGCGCCGAGATCCTTCAGCATGGCGGCCGCCACGTCGCCGGTATGGGCGCCCTTGGCGGCGGCGTGGCAGTCCTGCGCGCCCAGCGCCACGGCCTTGCCGCGCAGGGCCTCGGCCACCGGCACCAGATGCGGGAAGGGCGGGCAGACCAGCAGTTCCGCCTTCTCCGTGGCGCCGGCGGCGACGCCGGAGGCCAGGGCGGTGGCCTCGGCCAGGGTGCCGTGCATCTTCCAGTTGCCGGCGATCAGCGGGCGCACGCCTGGGGTCATTCCCGGTCTCCTTCTGCCTGTCGGGCGGTCCGTGGTGAACAAAGTGTTGCCGTGCCGCGCTACAGGCGGCGCCGGTGTTTGGCAACCGCCTGCCTTTTCCCTATGGTCCGCCCGCCTTCATCAGTCGCGGAATACGATGCTCACTGCACTGCGCCGCCTTGCCGGTACCTGGTTCGCCAAGGGCCTCTTCGTCCTCCTCATCCTGTCCTTCGCCATCTGGGGGATCGAGGACATCGTGCGGAACTTCGGCACCGACCGGGCGGTGGCCCGCGTGGGAGGAGAGCCGATCGAGCTGCCCGAGGCCCAGGAGGCCGCGCGGCGCGAGATGCAGCGCGTGCAGCGCCAGCTCGGCGCCGGCTTCGAGATGACGCCGCCGATGGCCACCGCCGTCGCCCGCCAGGCGGTGGAGGGGCTGGTGATGGAGCGCGTGCAGCGGCAGGAGGCCAGCCGCCTCGGCATCGTGGCCCCCGAGGCCGCGCTGCGCGACTATGTCTTCTCCATCCCCGCCTTCCACGGCGCCGATGGCCGCTTCAGCCGGCCGCTGCTGGATGGCTTCCTGCGCAACAACGGCCTCTCCGAGGCGGGCTTCCTGAGCCTGCTGCGCGACGATCTGCGCCGCCAGCAGCTGGTCGGCGCCGTGCGTGCCGGTGCCGCCGCGCCGGACGCGCTGACCCGCCCGCTGCTGGCCTGGGAGCGCGAGCAGCGCGTGGCCGAGCTGGTGCTGCTGCCGCTGGCCGCCGCGCCCGAGCCGGCGGCGCCGGAGGAGGCGCAGCTGCGCCGCTACCACGAGAACAACCCGGACCGCTTCTCCGCCCCCGAATACCGGCGCGCCACCATCG
The DNA here is from genome assembly GCF_042651065.1 of Teichococcus aestuarii. Taxonomy (NCBI): domain Bacteria; kingdom Pseudomonadati; phylum Pseudomonadota; class Alphaproteobacteria; order Acetobacterales; family Roseomonadaceae; genus Roseomonas; species Teichococcus aestuarii. Next base: position 223,837 of record NZ_JBHSCH010000001.1, on the reverse strand, counting down.
CCGTGCTCTCGCCGGAGACGCTGGCGGCCGAGGTGCAGCCCACCGAGGCAGAGCTGCGCGCCGCCTACGAGGCGCGCCGCAGCCAGTTCGAGGTGCCGGAGCGCCGCACCCTGGAGCAGGTGCTGGTGCAGGACGAGGCCAAGGCCGCCGAGATCGCCGCGCGCTGGCGCGAGGGCGCCGACTTCGCCGCCATCGAGGCGGCGGCGCAGGAGGCGGGCGGCCAGGCCCTCGCCCTCGGCACGCTGGACCGCGCCGGGCTGCCGGTGGAGGCGCTGGCCGAGGCCGCCTTCGCCCTGCCGGAAGGCGGCGTCAGCGCGCCCGTGCAGAGCCCCTTCGGCTGGCACGTGCTGCGCGTCACCGGCATCGAGGCGGGCGAGAGCCGCGGCTTCGACGCCGTGCGCGCCCAGGTGGAGGCCGAGGTGAAGCGCGAGCGCGCCGCCGACCTCGCCTATGAGCGCGCCAACCAGGTGGAGGACGCGCTGGCCGGCGGCGCCACCCTGGCCGAGCTGGCGCCGCGCTTCGGCCTCGCCCTGGCCGAGGTGACGCTGGACGCCCGCGGCCGCGACCGCGAGGGCCAGCCCGCCGCGCTGCCGCTGGAGGGTGGCGCGCGGGACATCGCGCTGCGCGCCGTCTTCGCCGCCGAGCAGGGGCAGATGCCGCGCCTGGCCGAGGCCGGGCAGACCGCCCTCTTCGCCTTCGAGCTGCGCGAGGTGATCCCCGCCGCGCTGCGCCCCTTCGAGACGGTGCGCGAGCAGGTGCTGGAAGCCTGGACCGCCGATGCCCGCCGCCGCTCGGCGGAGGACCGCGCCGCCGGGCTGCTGGCCGCCGTGCAGGGCGGCAAGCCGCTGGCCGAGGCGGCGCGCGAGGCCGGGCTCGCCACGCGCCGCGTGGGCCCCTTCGGGCGGCAGCCGCAGCCGCAGTCGGGCCTGCCGCCGGAGCTGGTGCAGCCGCTCTTCGCCACCGCCCCGAACGCCGCCACGATGGCCGAGACGGGCAACGGCTTCGCCGTGGCGCAGGTGCTGGAGGTGCTGCCCTTCAACCCGGACAGCGACCCGCTGGCGCTCGGCCGCACCCGCGACGCCGTGGAGCAGGCCATGCTGGCCGATCTCGAGGTGCAGTATCTGGACGCGCTGCGCGCCCGCGGCGACGTCACCTACAACGAGAACATGCTCGGTCAGGTCGCCAACCGATGAACGCTCCCTCCACCAGCCCGACCCAGGGCCCCGACTTCACCGCCTTCGCCGCCGGCCTCGGCGCCGGCCAGGGGCAGGTGCTGTGGCGCGAGCGGGTCGCCGACCTCGACACGCCGGTCGGCGCCTATCTCAAGCTGGTGCAGGGGCAGCCCAACGCCTTCCTGTTCGAGAGCGTCGAAGGCGGCGCGGCGCGCGGGCGCTACTCGGCCATCGGCATGGCGCCCGACCTCGTCTGGCGCTGCCGCGACGGCCGCGCCGAGATCAACCGCCACGCCCTCTCCGCCCCGCACGCCTTTGTCCCCGAGGCGGCGCCGCCGATGGAGAGCCTCGCCGCCGCCATCGAGGCCGCGCGGCTGCCGCTGCCGGCCGGGCTGCCGCCGATCGCCGCCGGGCTGTTCGGCTATCTGGGCTACGACATGGTGCGGCACATGGAGCGGCTGCCGGCGCTGCGGCCGGACGTGCTCGGCATCCCCGAGGCGGTGATGATGCGCCCCACGCTGATCGCCGTGTTCGACCATGTGCGGGACACGCTGACGCTCTGCGCGCCGGTCTTCCCGGGCCTCGACCCGCAGGCCGCCTGGGACGCCGCCCAGGCGCGGCTCGACGAGGCCGAGGCGGCGCTGGACCGCCCCCTGCCCCGCCCGGCGCCGCCGGCCAACCTGCCCGCCCTGCCCGAGCCCGCCTCCAACTACACGAAGGCCGACTTCCTGGCCGCCGTGGAGCGGGCCAAGGAATACATCCGCGCCGGCGACGTGTTCCAGGTGGTGCCGAGCCAGCGCTTCTCGGTGCCCTTCGCCCTGCCACCCTTCGCCCTCTACCGCGCGCTGCGGCGGATCAACCCGGCGCCCTTCCTGTTCTACTTCGACTTCGGCGGCTATGCGGCGGTGGGCGCCAGCCCGGAGATACTGGTGCGGCTGCGGCATGGCGAGGTGACGGTGCGCCCGCTCGCCGGCACCCGCCCGCGCGGCGCCACGCCCGAGCAGGACCTGGCGCTGGAGAAGGAGCTGCTCGCCGACGAGAAGGAGCGCGCCGAGCACCTGATGCTGCTCGACCTCGGCCGCAACGATGTCGGGCGCGTGGCCGAGATCGGCTCGGTGAAGGTGACGCAGAGCTTCAACATCGAGCGCTACAGCCAGGTGATGCACATCGCCAGCGAGGTGCGCGGCCGCGCCCGGCCGGGCGTGGGCGCGCTGGAGGCGCTCTCCGCCGGCTTCCCCGCCGGCACGCTCTCCGGCGCGCCGAAGGTGCGGGCCATGGAGATCATCGAGGAGCTGGAGCCCTCGCGGCGCGGCCTCTATGCCGGCGGCGTCGGCTATTTCGGCGCCGATGGCGGCATGGACACCTGCATCGCGCTGCGCACCGCGCTGGTGAAGGAGGGCACCATGTATGTCCAGGCCGGCTGCGGCGTGGTGGCCGATTCCGATCCGGTGGCGGAATACGAGGAGACGCGGGCCAAGGCGCGCGGCCTGTTCCGCGCCGCCGAGGAGGCGGTCCGCTTCGCCGCCGGGCGCCGCTGAGAGACGCCGAGCAGCCCACGCTTGACCCGCACCCGCCCAGGGGAGAAGGATCGCGCACCATGATCCTGTTGATCGACAATTACGACAGCTTCACCTTCAACCTCTACCACTTCCTGGGCGATCTCGGCGCGCGGGTGGAGGTGCGGCGCAACGACGCGCTGACGCCGGAGGAGGCGCTGGCGCTCGAGCCGCAGGCCATCCTGCTCTCGCCCGGCCCCTGCACCCCGCGCGAGGCCGGCATCTGCCTCCCCCTCATCCACGCCGCCGCCGCGAGGCGCGTGCCGCTGATGGGAGTGTGCCTCGGCCACCAGGCGATCGGCGATGCCTTCGGCGGCGTCGTCGAGCGCGCGCCCGTGCCGGTGCACGGCAAGGTCTGGCCGATGCACCACCGCGACACCGACCTCTTCGCCGGCCTGCCCAGCCCCTTCCCCGCCACGCGCTACCACTCGCTGGTGGTGCGGCGCGAGGGGCTGCCGCCGGAGCTGGAGGTGACGGCCTGGACCGAGGACGGGCTGATCATGGGCCTGGCGCATCGCGACCTGCCGATCTGGGGCGTGCAGTTCCACCCCGAGAGCATCGCCAGCGCGCATGGGCACGACATCCTGCGCAACTTCCTGACCATGGCCGGCGCCGACCTGCCCGCGCCGGAGCGGCAGGCGGCATGAACACGCTGAAGCCGGTGCTGGCCCGCCTCGCCGAGGGCGAGACGCTGGCCGAGAGCGAGGCGGAGCACGCCTTCGGCCTGATCATGGAGGGCGAGGCCACGCCGGCGCAGATCGCCGCCATGCTGATGGCCATGCGCGTGCGCGGCGAGACGGTGGCCGAGATGACCGGCGCGGTGCGCGCCATGCGCGCCCGCATGAACGCCGTCGAGGCGCCCGAGGGCGCCATCGACATCGTCGGCACCGGCGGCGACGGCATGGGCACGCTGAACATCTCCACCGCCACGGCCTTCGTGGTGGCCGCCTGCGGCGTGCCGGTGGCCAAGCACGGCAACCGCGCGCTGTCCTCGAAATCCGGCGCCTCGGACGCGCTCTCGGCGCTCGGCATCAACCTCGACGTGCCGCTGCCGGCCCTGCCGGCGGTGCTGCGCGAGGCGGGCATGGTGTTCCTGATGGCGCCGCGCCACCACGCCGCGCTGCGCCACGCCGCCGGGCCGCGCGTCGAGCTCGGCACCCGCACCATCTTCAACCTGCTCGGGCCGCTGACCAGCCCGGCGCGGGTGAAGCGGCAGATGACCGGCGCCTATGCCCCGGAATGGCTGCGCCCGATGGCCGAGACCCTCTCCCGCACCGGCAGCGAGCGCGCCTGGCTGGTGCATGGCCAGGGCATGGACGAGCTGGCCCTCTCCGGCCCCAGCCAGGTGGTGGAGCTGCGCGGCGGCCAGATCCATGAATTCACTCTCACCCCGGCCGATGCCGGGCTGCCGGAGGCGCCGATGGCGGCGCTGAAGGGCGGCGACCCGGCCGAGAATGCCGCCGCGCTGGTGGAATTGCTGCGGGGCGCGCATGGCCCCTATCGCGATTGCGTGGTGCTGAACGCGGCCGCCGCCCTTGTCGTCGCCAGCGAAACAAACGATCTGAGGGGCGCCGCCGCCCGCGCGGCCCGCGCCATCGACGAGGGCGCGGCCCTGGCGGCGCTGGAGCGGCTGCGGCACGCCACCCATGCGCCGCCGGCCGAGATTTCTCCGGGCTGAAGGCCCGGCCGCGCACCCGACCACCCGACCTCCCCCAGAAGCCCCGGCACGCTTCTCCCCCCGCGCCCAGGGCTGCAAGAGATGACCATGAACGCTGATACCCTGCCCGACACACTCCTCCGCATCCTGGCCGACAAGGAGGTGGAGGTGCGCGAGCGGGCCGCCGCCACGCCGCTCGGCGAGATGGAGAAGCGCGCGCAGGATGCCGGCAAGCCGCGCGACTTCACCGGCGCGCTCTGCAACGCCGTGGCCGAGGGCCGCATCGGGCTGATCGCCGAGATCAAGAAGGCCTCGCCCTCGGGCGGGCTGATCCGCGAGCCCTTCGACCCCGCCGGGCTGGCCAAAGCCTACGAGGCCGCCGGCGCCGCCTGCCTCTCCGTGCTGACCGATGCGCCATATTTCCAGGGTACGCCGGCCGACCTCGTCACCGCCCGCAGCTCCTGCGCCCTGCCGGTGCTGCGCAAGGACTTCATGATCGACCCCTACCAGGTGTTCGAGGCGCGGGCGATGGGCGCCGACTGCATCCTGCTGATCATGGCCGCCCTCTCCGACGCGCAGGCGCGCGAGCTGGAGGATGTCGCCCGCGGCCTGGACATGTCGGTGCTGGCCGAGGTGCACGACCAGCGCGAGCTGGAGCGCGCGCTCGGGCTGCACACCCGCCTCATCGGCATCAACAACCGCAACCTGCGCAGCCTCAGGACCGACCTGGCCACCGCCGAGGCGCTGGTGCCGATGGTGCCCGCCGACCGCATCCCGGTGGCCGAGAGCGGCCTGCGCGACCCGGAGGATGTGCGCCGCATGGCCGCCGTCGGCGCCCGCTGCATCCTGGTGGGCGAGCACCTGCTGCGCCAGGCGGACGTGACCGAGGCCGCCCGCGCCATGGTGCAGGCGGGATGAGCGACCCCTCCGAGGACAGCGCGCCGGCCGGCCTGACGCATTTCGATGCCGAGGGCCGCGCCGTGATGGTCGATGTCTCCGGCAAGCCGGAGACCGCCCGCCTCGCCATCGCCCGCGGGCGGGTGGTGATGGCGCCGGCCACGCTGGAGACGATCCGCGCGGGCGGCATCGGCAAGGGGGACGTGCTGGGCGTGGCGCGCATCGCCGGCATCATGGCCGCCAAGCGCACCGCCGAGCTGATCCCGCTCTGCCACCCGCTGGCGCTCTCCTCGGTGAAGCTGGACCTCACCCCGGCCGGGCCGGACACGGTGGAGATCGAGGCACGGGTGAAGACCACCGGCCCCACGGGCGTGGAGATGGAGGCGCTCACCGCCGTCTCCGTCGCGGCGCTGACGGTCTATGACATGTGCAAGGCGATCGACCGCGGCATGCGCATCGAGGCGATCCGCCTCGCCCGCAAGGAAGGCGGCAAGTCCGGGGTCTGGGAGGCGTCCTGATGATTTCCGTGGAGGAGGCGCGCGGCCGCATCCTGGAGGCCCTCTCCCCCTGCGGCGCCGAGACGGTGCCGCTGGCCGAGGGCTGGAACCGCGTGCTGGCCCGCCCCGTGGCGGCCCGCCTGACCCAGCCCCCCGCCGATGTCTCCGCCATGGACGGCTATGCCGTGCGCGCCGCCGATGCCCTGGAGGGGGCGACGCTCCGCGTCATCGGCGCGGCGCCGGCGGGCCATCCCTTCGCCGGGGCGGTCGGCGCGGGCGAGGCGGTGCGCATCTTCACCGGGGCGCCGGTGCCCGAGGGGGCGGATGCCATCCTGCTGCAGGAGGACGCCACCGCCGCCGGGGGCACGGTGTGCGTCAACGAGGCGGTACGGCCCGACCGCTGGATCCGCCGCGCCGGCATGGATTTCCGCGCGGGCGACACGCTGCTGGAGGCCGGGCGCCGCCTCACGGCACGCGACATCGGCCTCGCCGCCGCCGGCAACCATGCCTGGCTCGCCGTGCACCGCGCGCCGCGCATCGCCATCCTGGCAACCGGCGACGAGATCGTGCTGCCGGGCGAGCCGCTGCCGGGGGGCGGCATCGTCTCCTCCAACGCACACATGCTGGCGGCGCTGGTGCGTGCGGCGGGGGGCGTGCCGGTGGTGCTGCCCATCGCCGGCGACAACCACGACGCCATCGGCGCCGCGGCCGAGGCCGCGCGGCGCTGCGAGATGCTGGTGACGACGGGCGGCGCCAGCGTGGGCGAGCACGATCTGGTGCAATCCGCCCTCGCCCCGCACGGCTTCACGCTGGATTTCTGGAAGATCGCCATGCGGCCGGGCAAGCCGCTGATCTGGGGGCGGCTGGGCGAGACGCCGGTGCTGGGCCTGCCGGGCAACCCGGTCTCGGCGCTGGTCTGCTCCGTGCTGTTCCTGTGGCCGGCGCTGGCGCGGCTCTCCGGCCTGCCGGCGGCACCGCTGCCGCTGCGCATGGTGCGCCTCGGCGCCGGCCTGCCGGAGAACGACCGGCGCGAGGAATACATGCGTGCCCGGCTGGAGACCGATGCCGAAGGCCGCGCCGTGGTGATGCCCGCCACGCGGCAGGACAGCGCCATGCTGCGCATCCTGGCGGGCGCGGATGCGCTGCTGCAGCGCCCGCCGCACGCCCCAGCCCTGCAGGCTGGGGCGCTGGTGCCGGTGGTCAGCCTGGCCGATCTGGGGATCTGACCTGGGATCCGACCGGGCGGCTTCCCTCCGGCCGGCGCGGCCTACACCGCGCCATGCGCCTCCACATGCAGGGCATAGAGGGAGTGGCTGGCGGTCATGTAGAGCCGGTTGTTCTTCGGGCCCCCGAAGACCAGGTTGGCGCAGCGCTCCGGCAGGCGGATGAAGCCGATGGCCTTGCCCTCGGGGTTGAACACCATCACCCCGTCCAGCTCCTCCGGCTTGCCGCGCAGCGCGTAGACACGGCGCCCGCCCACCTCGCGCGGCTCGGCCTCCAGCGCGCCATTGCTGCCCCAGCCGCACCAGAGATTGCCGTCGCGGTCCACCTTGAAGCCGTCCAGCGCGCCCTGGTCGGCGGCGTCGATGAACTTGGTCTTGTTCGCCACCCGGCCATCCGCCTGCACGTCGTAGCGCCAGATGCTGCGGTTGGGCGTGCCCTTCCATTCCACGACGTAGAGCTTGCTCTCATCCGGCGAGAAGGCCAGGCCGTTGGGGTTGACCAGATCGGTGATAACCGCGCTGAGCTTCCCGTCCGTGCCGATGCGGTAGACATTCGTCGTCGGCTGCTCGGGCTTGGCGCGGCTGCCCTCCCACTCGCCGTTGATGCCGAAGAGCGGATCGGTGAACCAGATCGTGTCGTCCGAGCGCACCACGATGTCGTTCGGCGCGTTCAGCCGCTTGCCCTCGAAGCTGTCGGCCAGCACGGTGATGCCGCCATCCTTCTCCGTCCGCGTGACGCGGCGGGTGACGGAGTGCTCGCAGGTGATCAGCCTTCCCTGCCGGTCCCGCGCATTGCCGTTGCTGTAGTTGGCGTTCTCGCGGAAGACGGTGAAGCGGCCATCCTTCTCGTCATACTTCATGATGCGGTTGTTCGGGATGTCGCTGCACAGCAGGTAGCCGCCCTCGGGGAAGTAGGCGGGCCCTTCCGCCCAGCGCATGCCGGTCGCCACCTGCTCCAGCGTGCTGCTGTAGATGCGGTAGCGCGCGAAGCTCGGATCGAGGATCTGCACCGCCGGGTCCGGGTAGCGCTGGTTCGGCGTGAAGGGGAAGGATTGCGCGGCCGCGCCGGTGGCGAGAAGCGCCCCGCCGGCCAGGCCGGCTCCGCCCCGCAGCAGGCTGCGGCGTGTCGTGCTCATGGTGGTTCCTCCTTGGCGGCACTGACGGCCGCTTACCGCCCGCCCCGCCCCCGGAGGCCCCACGCGCCATGCGTGCGGGTGCCGCGAGGAAAGGCTGTTCCGGAAGCAGGCTGGCATTGGGGCCGGAGGGTGTCAATTCGTCATATGACACGATAAGGCGTAAGGCGGCATGCCGGCGCCGCCTTGATGCACGCTTACTCGATCGCGTTGGCCTGCAGGAACAGGGCCTGGGACAGGGTCTCGAAGAAGCGCTGGAACGGCGCCGGATCGGACAGCTCGTACTGGTTCATCTGGCCGGAGGCGCGGACGATGGTCCGGTTGCCCTCGCCGCGGCGCAGCGTGACGGTGAAGCGTACCAGTCCGCCATTGCCGTAGCGCGTGGCGCTGATGGTGCCCAGTACGGTGTCGGCGCGGTCCACCACGAAGCCCAGATCCTGCAGTGCACTGAGCGCCGCCTGGAACACCTTGGCCTTATCCGCCGTCTCGAAGGCGCGGGTGGAGATGGCGCGCTGCGCCGCCTGGCTGTTGGCGCTGCCGAGCACCTGCTGGCGGCTGTCCATCTGGCAGGCGGCCAGCAGCGGCAGCAGGGCCATGGCGGAGGCGAAACGGAGCATGAAGGGATTTCCGGGCAGGACTCAGATCTCGTGGGCGGTGAGGAAGGTGGATTGCGCCAGCTTCTCGAAGAAGCCCTGGTAGATGGCCGGATCTTCCAGGGTCTCCCCCATGGCGATCATGGCACCCGGACGCGGGACAATGGTCTGGAAGGTGGCGCGGACCAGGATGCTCCGGCCATCGGCGCCCGGCCGCAGCACCACCTGCGCGCGGACGCGCCCGCTTGTGTTCTTGGTGCCGACGACGACGCCATGCGCCGCCTGCGTCTCCTCGATGAGATAACCGAGATCCTGCAGCGCGCCGACGGTGCTCTGCAGCATCAGTTCCCGGTCGGCCGTGTCGAAACGGCGGGATTGCCGGGCGCGCAGCGCGGTCGCCGCGGCGCTCGGCATGAAGGCGGCCGCCTGCTGCTCGGCCGTGGGCGCGCAGCCGGCCAGCGCCGCGGATGGCAGCACGGCCAGAACGTGACGGCGCCGCGGGCGGGAGGGCCGCCGCATGACCCGCGCCCCCGGCTCAGAAGCTCGAGGAGCGGTAGGAGAAATCCCGCACCTTGCCGGCCGCGTCGTAGCGGATGATCACGGTGAGGGTCCGCTGCGAGGTGCTGGCGGCCCCGGCGCGCCCGCTCGCCCCGCCCAGGAACAGCACCCCCGCGCCGCCCTGGGAGCTGGAATAGACCTGCTCGGTGGCGATGCGGTCATAGACCCAGGTTTCGCGGCGCTGCTCGTCGGTGGTGACGATGTTGGGCGAGCCCAGCACCGCCGCCACCTCCGCGCCACTCATGCCCACGCGGATCTCACGCTGGACGGTGCCGACCGTCATGCGGTCCTGCGCCTCGCGGCCCGCCGCGACGCTGCGGGCATGGTCCTCGGCGGAGGCACAACCAGCCAGGAGGGCGGCCAGGCCCAGGGCCGGCAGCAGACGGCGTATCGCATTCATCGGGAAGAAGCTCCGTTTGCAGGGCTCGCCGTGGCGGGCTGCGCGACAGCGCGGGCGGCGGCCTCGCGCTCCTGGATGGTGTTCAGTTCGGCGGTGGGGCGCTGGGCCTCCGGGGCGGTCACATCCGCCGGCGCCTCGGCCACCTCACGCTGCAGCGTCGCGGCCAGCTGGGCAAAGAAATTCTTCTGGTAGAACTCGGCGCTGTCCACCTGCGCCTCGCGCAGCGGTGCGACGATGGTGGCATTCGCACGCACCACGGATTCCCCTGGCGAGCGCGGGCGCACCACCACCGCCATGCGCAGCGCGGTGACGCGGGTGGCGGAGACGGTTCCCGCCTCCGGCTCAACCTTGGTGATGCGGTAGCCGAGGTCGTGCAGGGTGGCGATGACGCCGCGCATGGCGGACTCGGCATCCACCGGCACCAGGCGGACCTGGGCGGCGCGCAGCTCGGTGGCGGGCTTGCGGCTGGGCTCGAAGACCGTTTGCTGCTGGGCGCAGGCGGCGAGAAGCGGCGCAAGCAGTGCCAGGGGCAAAATGGTGCGCATCCGGTTCATGCCGCGCGCGCCAGGCCGGCGCGCACCCTCTCGAAGAAGCCGCTGGAGAACTCCGCCTCGGTGAGGCGCTCGACCCGGGATAAGCCCTGGTTCGTCGTGACGATGCGCTCGAAGGAGACGCGCAACTGGCTGTCGTGCGTGCCGAGTGGCTGGGTGGTGAGCGTCGCCCGGATCACCTGATCGGTGTCGTAGACCGGGTTGTACCGCACGCCCAGCAGCGCCAGGCCCACAGTCAGCGCCACCTGCCCGACCACCTGGCCGGCTTCGGTCGCGTCGCGGTCCTTGCTGCCGGCGAGTACGCCGTAGCGGGGGGCGCTTTCCTCGATGGTGAAGCCGAGATCCTGCAGAACCTGGGTCGCCTCGACGAGCAGGCGCTGCTCGGAGGTCTCAGGGAAGCGCGCAGTCTGCGCCTCCCGCAGCGCGGCGGCATTCTCCAGGGGTGCGCCGGCCTGAAGGGCGGCCTTGTTGGCCCAGTCCTGGTCAGGCTGCTGGCACGCGGCAACGGATGTTGCTGCCGCAAGGGCGACAAAGTGCGAGAGGCGCATCAACATTCCCGGCGAGGTCGGCTTTGAGCAGGCTTGGCTTGACAATGATCTGTTACAGCCTTGCCACTCCCCGTCAAGTTCTCGTGAACGAAGACGTGCTCGCCGCCCTATCACGCAGCATTCCATACCTGAATGCGCCATAGCGACTTCAGGGAAGCAGGCCTCATGCGGCCGCGAAATCTGTGATGTCAGCAGGAGAGGGTGGCGGAGGGGATGGGATTCGAACCCACGAAACGGGTTATCCCCGTTTAACGGTTTAGCAAACCGCCGCCTTCGGCCACTCGGCCACCCCTCCGCAGGGTGTTGAAGTTTCACGGCGTATGCGAGGCCGCTTCTAGCGTTCTGCGGGGGCCACGTCAAACACACTCACGGCCCCGGGGGTGAAAAAGCTGGGGATAGAGTTCGGCGCCCCCTCCCCAGCCACGTCCAGGCTCAGCCCAGATGGACGGAGAAGCCCTTCGCCACGGCGGGGCGGGCCATCATGCGGGCATACCAGGCGGCGACAGCCGGGAACTCGTCGAGGCTGCCGAGGTGCCGCTCATGCCGCCAGGCCCAGCCGAGGATGGCGAAGTCGGCGATGCTCGGCTCGCCCTCGGTGGCCACGAAGTCGCGCCCCGCGAGGCGCCGCTCCAGCACGCCGTAGAGGCGGCGCGTCTCGGTCCGGTAGCGCTCCAGCCCGTAGTCGCGAGCCGGGCCCTCGGGGCGGGTCAGGAAGTGGTGCACCTGCCCCGGCATCGGGCCGAAGCCGCCCATCTGCCACATCAGCCACTCCCAGACCTGCACCCGGCCGCGCAGATCGGCGGGGAGGAACTTCCCGGTCTTCTCGGCGAGGTAGAGCAGGATCGCGCCCGATTCGAAGACGGTGATCGGCTGCCCGTCCGGCCCCTCATCGTCGATGATGGCGGGGATGCGGTTGTTGGGCGAGAATTTCAGGAATTCGGGGTCGAACTGCTCGCCCTTGGTGATGTCCACCACCTTGACGGTGTAGGGCAGCCCCATCTCCTCCAGCGCGACGCTGATCTTGCGCCCGTTGGGGGTGTTCCAGGTGTAGAGGGTGATCATAGCGCGGCGGGCCCTCCCGGCCTTCATGGTTCGAGGCCGGAAGGGAAGCACGCGGCGGGGCTGGCGTCAGCCCAGCTTCTTCTTCAGCAGCTCGTTCACCAGGGCCGGGTTGCCCTTGCCCTGCATGGCCTTCATCGTCTGGCCGACGAAGAAGCCGAACAGCTTGTCCTTGCCGGAGCGGTATTCCTCCACCTTGCCGGCATTGGCGGCCATCACCTGGTCGATCACCGCCTCGATCGCGCCGGTGTCGGTCACCTGCTTCAGGCCGCGCTCCTCGACGATGAGGCCCGGCGCCTTGCCGGTCTCGAACATCGCCTCCAGCACCTCCTTGGCGAGCTTGCCGGAGAGGGTGTTGTCGGAGATCAGGTCGAGCAGCGCGCCGAGGTCCTCGGCGCTGACCGGCGAGCTGCCGATGCTGGCGCCCACGCGGTTGAGCCCGGCGAAGAAATCGCCGGTGATCCAGTTGGCGGCCATCTTGGGGTCGCGGCCCTTCGCCACGGCCTCGTAGAAGGCGGCCGTCTCCTTCTCCAGAGTCAGCACATGGGCGTCATAGGGCGTCAGGCCGAAATCGCCGACATAGCGGGCGCGGCGGGCGTCGGGCAGTTCCGGCAGGGCGGCCTTGAGGCTGTCCACCCAGGACTGCTCCAGCACCAGCGGCGGCAGGTCGGGGTCGGGGAAGTAGCGGTAGTCATGCGCATCCTCCTTGGAGCGCATGGAGCGCGTGACGCCGCGGGTGGTGTCGAACAGGCGGGTCTCCTGCACCACCTCCTCGCCCGCTTCCCACAGCTCCACCTGCCGGCGCGCCTCGGCCTCCACAGCCTGCATGACGAAGCGGATGGAGTTGACGTTCTTCACCTCGCAGCGGGTGCGGAACCCCTCCCCCGCCTTGCGGACGGAGACGTTGACGTCGGCGCGCAGCGAGCCCTGCTCCATGTTGCCGTCGCAGGTGCCAAGGTAGCGCAGGATCTGCCGCAGCTTGGTCAGGTAGGCGCCGGCTTCCTCCGGGGAGCGCATGTCCGGCTCGGAGACGATCTCCATCAGCGCGACGCCCGAGCGGTTGAGGTCGATGTAGCTCTTGCTCGGGTGCTGGTCGTGCAGCGACTTGCCGGCATCCTGCTCCAGGTGCAGCCGCGTGATGCCGATGGTCTTGGTGCTGCCGTCGCCGAGCTGGATCTCGATCTGCCCCGTGCCGATCACCGGGTACTGGTACTGGCTGATCTGGTAGCCCTGCGGCAGGTCCGCGTAGAAATAGTTCTTGCGGTCGAAGCGCGACCACAGGTTCACCTGCGCGTTCAACCCGAGCCCGGTGCGCACGGCCTGGGCCACGCATTCGCGGTTGATCACCGGCAGCATGCCGGGGAAGCCCGCATCGATGAAGCTGACCTGGCTGTTGGGCTCGGCGCCGAACTCGGTCGCGGCGCCGCTGAACAGCTTGGCCATCGAGGTGACCTGGGCGTGCACCTCCAGCCCGATCACCACTTCCCACGGGCCGGTGCTGCCCTCGATCGTGTAGCTCATGCCGCGGCCCTCAGAGCGGGAAGCGCGTGGAAGCCGGCCGCGCGCTCGATGGCGCCGCCGACGGCGAAGACCGTCTCCTCGTCGAAGGGGCGGCCCAGCACCTGCAGGCCGAGCGGCAGCCCCTTCATATCCAGCCCCGCCGGCACGGACATGCCGGGGAGGCCCGCCAGGTTGGCGGTGATGGTGAAGACGTCGTTCAGATACATCGCCACGGGGTCGTCCTGGTTCTCGTCCCGGCCGAAGGCGGCGGTGGGGGTGGCGGGGGTCAGGATGGCATCCACCTGCGCCCAGGCCTGGTCGAAGTCGCGCTTGATCAGCGCCCGCACCTGCTGCGCCTTGACGTAGTAGGCGTCGTAATAGCCGGCGGAGAGGACGTAGGTGCCGATCAGGATGCGGCGCTTGACCTCATCGCCAAAGCCGGCGGCGCGGGTCCGCTCGTAGAGGTCCTTCAGGTCCTCGCCATTCTCGCGCAGGCCGAAGCGCACGCCGTCATAGCGGGCGAGGTTGGAGGAAGCCTCGGCCGGCGCCACGATGTAGTAGGTGGGCAGCGCGTATTTCGTGTGCGGCAGGCTGATGTCCACCAGCGTGGCGCCCTCGGCGCGCAGCCAGTCCATGCCCTGCCGCCACAGCGCGTCGATCTCGGGGGAGAGCCCCTCCACCCGGTATTCGCGCGGGATGCCGATGCGCAGCCCCTTCACGCCGCGCGCGACGGCCGCGGCGAAATCCGGCACCGCCACATCGGCGCTGGTGGAGTCCCTCGGGTCGAACCCCGCCATGGAGCCGAGCAGGATGGCGCAATCCTCCACCGTGCGCGCCACCGGCCCCGCCTGGTCGAGCGAGGAGGCATAGGCCACGATTCCGAAGCGCGAGCAGCGCCCATAGGTGGGCTTGATGCCGCTGACGCCGCAGAAGGCCGCCGGCTGGCGGATCGAGCCGCCCGTGTCGGTCGCCGTGGCGCCGAGGGCGAGGCGCGCCGCCACCGCCGCCGCCGAGCCGCCGGAGGAGCCGCCGGGCACCAGCGCGGTGTCGTCGCCCTGGCGCTTCCAAGGGTTCTCGGCCGCGCCGAAGGCGGAGGAGGTATTGGAGGAGCCCATGGCGAACTCGTCGAGATTCGCCTTGCCCAGGAACACCGCGCCGTCGCGCAGCAGGTTGCCCGTCACCGTGCTCTCATAGGGCGGCACGAAATCGCCGAGGATGCGGCTGCCCGCCGTGGTGCGGGTGCCGGCGGTGCAGAACAGGTCCTTGATGGCCAGCGGGATGCCGGCAAGCGGACCGGCCTCGCCGCGCGCCAGCGCCGCATCGGCCTCGGCCGCCTGGGCGGCGGCGAGTTCCGGCGTCACGGTGATGTAGGCGTTGAGGCGCGGGTTGAGCGCCGCGATGGCGTCGAGATGCGCCTGCGTCAGCTCCGCGGCGCTGATCTCGCGCGCGGCGAGGGCGCGGCGGGCGCCGGCGATGGTCAGTTCGGTCGGGTGCGTCATGCCGCTCACTCCACCACCTTGGGCACGGCGAAGAAGGCGCCGGCGCGGTCCGGCGCGTTGGCCAGCACCTGCTCCTGGATGCCGCCATCGGTCACGCGGTCCTCGCGCATCCGCAGCGCCTGGGCGCCGCCGCCGGCCATCGGCTCCACCCCTTGGGTGTCGACCGCCTGCAACTGCTCGATCCAGCCCAGGATTCCATTCAGTTCGGCCTCAAGGCGCGGCAGGTCGGCCTCCTCCACCCTGAGGCGGGCGAGCGAGGCGACGCGCCGGACTGTGGCGGTGTCGAGCGACATTCGTTTTCTTCCGGAGAGTGATCAGATCGGGTTCGCGCGGAACAATTGCGCGACGACGGGGGCGGACCATAAACACCGCCATGCCCATCTTCAACCTGAGCCAACTCCGCACCGCCCTGCCCCGCGAGGCAAGGCTGATCGGCCTGGACCCCGGCAAGCGCGTCATCGGGGTGGCGCTGTCCGACGTCCTGCTGATGCTGGCCAGCCCCTACAAGGGCCTGGCCCGCGGCAAGCTGGCCGCCAACGCCGCCGAGATCGCCGCCATCGCGCGCAAGGAGGGGGCGGGCGGGCTGGTGGTCGGGCTGCCGCTGGGGCTCGACGGCTCCTTCGGCCCGGCCGCCCAGGCGGCGAAGGACTGGGCCATCGCCCTCTCCGCCGCCACCGGCCTGCCGGCGGCGCTGTGGGACGAGCGCCTCTCCTCCTCCGCCGTGAACCGGATGATGATCGAGGAGGCCGACCTGACGCGCGGCAAGCGGGCCAAGGCGGTGGATGCCGCCGCGGCGGCCTACATGCTCCAGGCGGCGCTGGACGCGACGCGTGGCGCCCCGGATGGCCCGCGCCAGGGCTGAAGGCGCGCGGGGTGGGCGGGAAGGCGCGGAGCGCGCGGCCCGGGCTCGCCCACCGCCGCAACCCTCACGCCAGAGCCTTGCGTCAGACGGGCCGCCGGTTCCATTGTGGGAGTCTGTTACAATCCGGAAGAGGCCGCGCGGGCCATGCCTGAAGACCGCCTCGACGCGCTGATCGATGATCTCTACGGGCTGGCCGCGGATGGCGGCTCCAGCGAGTCCGGGTGGGAGGCATTGCTGGCACGGGTGGCGCTGCTCATGGGAGC
Source organism: Teichococcus aestuarii (assembly GCF_042651065.1). Classification (NCBI taxonomy): domain Bacteria; kingdom Pseudomonadati; phylum Pseudomonadota; class Alphaproteobacteria; order Acetobacterales; family Roseomonadaceae; genus Roseomonas; species Teichococcus aestuarii. Next base: position 207,869 of record NZ_JBHSCH010000001.1, on the reverse strand, counting down.
CACCTCGGCCGCACTGCAACTGGCCAGCCCGCAGCAGGGAACGACACGGCTGCTGGCCACCCACAACGTGGCCGACGCGGTGAACCAGGATTACGCCGCACACTTCTTCCCGCGCGATATCTTCATGGACCAGGCACGCGCCATGCCCGGCCAGCTCATGCTGAGCCAGGACCACCTGCCCGACGCGCTGGTGGCGCAATCCGAGATCTACAACGACCTGTTCCGGCATCACCTGCACGGGGCGTTCTATGTCGCCGGCGGGGTGACGCCGGTGGGGGACGGCCAGGTGCTGGGCTTCGGCCTGCAGCGCGCCCGGGAGCGCGGCGCCTTCACGGCCGAGGAAAGCCGCACCCTGCAGCGCCTCTGGCCGCATCTGCGCCGCGCCGCCCAGGTGCAGCTGCGGCTCCAGCAGGCCGAGGTCTCGCAGCGCCTGGGCTTCGAGGCGCTGGACCGCATGACGGGGGGCATCGTCATCCTGGCCGCCGACCGCCGCATCCTGTTCATGAACCGGGCGGCGCGGCGGCTGCTGGAGGAGCGGAGCGGCTGCGCCACCACCGGCAATGGCGGCCGGCTGCGCCTGACCTACGGCCCGGCGGATGAGCGGTTCTCCCTGCTGCTGGCGCAGGCCACCACCATGGGCCCGCCGCGCCGCGCCAACACCCTGCGCTGCCCGCGCGCCGAGGGGCTGCCGGCGCTGATGCTGCTGGTGGCACCCTTCCAGCCGCAGACCATGGTGGCTATGCCCGGCGCGGCGCCGCTGGCGCTTCTGCTGATCTCCGACCCGCGCGACGTTCCGCCGCCCCTGCCCGATCAGCTCATGGCCCTGTTCGGCCTGACGCCGGCCGAGGCGGGGGTCGCCGCCAGCCTGGCCCAGGGGCTGAGCCCGGAGGAGGTGGCGCAGGCGCGGGAGGTGCGGCTGAGCACGGTGCGGAGCCAGGTGCAGGCGCTGCTGGCCAAGACCGGCACACGCCGCCAGGGCGAATTGCTGCGCCTGCTGCTCTCCCTGCCGCAGGCGGCGGCGCCGGACTGAGCACTGCGGCCGGCGCGAGGGTGGCGGCCGGCCCTTCCGGCGCGGCGCACGTATGGCTATGGTCCCCCGCCTCTAGCCGGACTGGTCCCGCATGCTGCCCTTTCCTCACCGGCACCTCCTGGCCCTGCAAGGGCTGGAGCCGCCCTATATCGCCGATCTCCTGGATCTGGCGGAATCCTATGCCCTGCTCAACCGCAGCGGGAAGACCCAGCGCGACCTGCTCAAGGGCCAGACGCTGATCAACCTGTTCTTCGAGGACAGCACCCGCACCCGCACCAGCTTCGAGCTGGCGGGCAAGCGGCTGGGCGCGGACGTGATCAACATGTCCGTCAGCCAGTCCAGCGTGAACAAGGGGGAGACGCTGCTCGACACCGCCTCCACCCTGAACGCCATGCATTGCGACCTGCTGGTGGTGCGCCACGCGCAGTCCGGCGCGCCCGCCCTGCTGAGCCAGAAGGTCGATGCCGCGGTGATCAACGCCGGCGACGGCACGCACGAGCACCCGACCCAGGCGCTGCTCGACGCGCTGACCATCCGCCGCCGCAAGGGCCGGCTGGAGAACCTCACCGTCGCCATCTGCGGCGACGTGCTGCACAGCCGGGTGGCGCGCAGCAACATCCACCTGCTCAGCGCCATGAACTGCCGGGTGCGCGTGGTGGGGCCGCCGACGCTGATCCCGGCCGAGGCGGCGCGGATGGGCGTCGAGGTGTTCCACGACATGAAGGCCGGCCTGCGCGACGCCGACGTGGTGATGATGCTGCGCCTGCAGAAGGAGCGCATGGCCGGCGGGCTGGTGCCCTCGGCGCGGGAGTTCTTCCGCTTCTACGGGCTCGATGCCGCCAAGCTGGCGCATGCGAAGCCGGATGCCATCGTCATGCACCCCGGCCCGATGAATCGCGGCGTCGAGATCGACAGCGCCATTGCCGACGACCCGGCGCGCAGCGTCATCGGCGAGCAGGTGGAGATGGGCGTCGCCGTCCGCATGGCGGTGCTCGACATCCTCTCGCGCAACATGCGCCGGAACGCCCGGCTGTGACCGCCCCCATGCACGACACCCCCCGCGACACGCTGTTCATCAACGCCCGCCTGATCGACCCCGCCTCGGGGCTGGATGCGCCGGGCAGCCTGCTGGTCAGCCGCGGCGTCATCGCCGATCATGGTGGCGCGCTCGGCAACCCGGAGGGGGCCGAGACCATCGATTGCGGCGGCGCCGTGCTGGCGCCGGGGCTGGTCGACATGCGCGCCGCCCTGGGCGAGCCCGGCGCGGAATATCGCGAGACCATCGAGAGCGCGGCGCTGGCGGCGGCGGCGGGCGGCATCACCACCCTCTGCGCCCTGCCCGACACCCAGCCGGCGCTGGACGACGCCGCCCTGCTGCAGTTCATCCTGCGCCGGGGCGAGGCCACCGGCAGCCTCTCCATCCTGCCCTATGGCGCCGCCACCAAGGGTTGCGCCGGCCAGGAGATCTCGGAATACGGCCTGCTGCGCGAGGCCGGCGCCATCGCCTTCAGCGACGGGCGCCACGCCATCGGCAGCGCGCGCACCATGCGCATCGCCCTCTCCTATGCCCGCGCCTTCGGCAGCTTCGTGGTGCAGCACCCGGAGGAGCCTTCCCTGGCACGCGGCGGCGTCGCCACCGAGGGCGAGCTGGCCACCCGGCTCGGCCTCGCCGGCATCCCCCCCGCGGCCGAGGCCATCATGGTGGCGCGCGACATCGCGCTGGCCCGCATCACCGGCGGCCATGTCCACTTCGCTCATGTCTCCACCGGCGCGGCGCTCGACCTGATCCGGGCCGCCAAGGCCGAGGGGCTGCGCGTCACCTGCGACACCGCGCCGCCCTATTTCGACCTGAACGAGACGGCGATCGGCGATTTCCGCACCTACGCCAAGCTCTCCCCGCCCCTGCGGCGGGAGGCGGACCGGCTGGCCGTGGTGGCGGCCCTGGCCGACGGCACGATCGATGCCATCGCCTCCGACCACCAGCCGGCCGATGCCGACGACAAGCGCCTGCCTTTCGCCCAGGCCTCGGCCGGCGGCACGGGGCTGGCCACGCTGCTCGGCATCACCCTCTCCCGCGTGCATGGCGGCGACCTGACGCTGCTCCAGGCCCTGGCCCTGCTGACCTGCCGCCCCGCCGCCCTGCTCGGCCTGCCGGTGGGCCGGCTTGAGCGCGGCGCGCCGGCCGACCTGCTGCTGCTCGACCCCGAGCGGGCCTGGAAGGTCGAGGCCGGCAAGCTGCCCGGCAAGGCGCAGAACTCGCCCTTCGACGGACGGGCGCTGGAAGGCCGGGTGCTGGGCACCTGGAAGGCCGGGCGGCGGGTGTTCGGATGAGCCTGCTGCTCGCCGCCGCGCTGCTCGGCTACCTCTCCGGCTCCGTGCCCTACGGGCTGCTGCTGACCCGCGCGGCAGGGCTCGGCGACATCCGCCAGATCGGCAGCGGCAACATCGGCGCCACCAACGTGCTGCGCACCGGCAACAAGAAGGTGGCGGCGGCGACGCTGCTGCTGGATGCGCTGAAGGGCGTGGTGCCGGTGCTGGCGCTGGGAGCGCTGTGGGGCCGCGATGCCGGGCTGGTGGCCGGGCTGGCGGCGCTGCTGGGCCACATCTTTCCTGTCTGGCTGGGCTTCAAGGGCGGCAAGGGCGTCGCCACCGGCGCCGGGGTGCTGCTCGCCGCCGCCTGGTGGGTGGGGCTGGCCTGCGCCGTGCTGTGGTTCGTCATGGCGAAGGTGACGCGCATCTCCTCCGCCTCGGCGCTCACCGCCTGCGCCGCGGCGCCGCTGGTGGCGCTGCTCTCGGGCGACCTGCGGCTGGCCGGCTTCGCGCTGGTGCTGGCGCTGCTGATCATCTGGCGCCACCAGGACAACATCCGCCGCCTGCTGGCCGGCACCGAGCCGCGCATCGGCCAGAAGAACAAGAGCCAGAACAACCAGTGACGCGGAACGCGGCCGAGGCGCTGGCCCTGCTGCGGCTGGCGCGCACCGAGGGGATCGGCCCCATCGCCTTCCAGAAGCTGCTGGCCCGGCACGGCTCCGGCGCCGCCGCGCTGGCGGCGGTGCCCGGCCTGCCGGCGCGCGGCGGCACCCCCTACCGCCCCGCGCCGGAGGCCGCCGTGGCGCGGGAGATGGCGGCGGTGGCCGAGATGGGCGGCCGCTTCCTGTTCCTGGGCGATGAGGATTATCCCCCTCTCCTGGCGCTGTTGCCGGACGCGCCGCCGGCGCTGGCCGTGGTGGGGGACCCGGCGCTGCTGCTGGCGCCGCAGGTGGCGCTGGTGGGGGCGCGCAACAGCTCCGGCCTTGGCCGCCGCATGGCGGAGGAACTGGCCGAGGCGCTGGCCGCCGCCGGCATCACCGTCACCTCCGGCCTGGCGCGTGGCATCGACGGCGCGGCGCACCGAGGCGCGCTGCGGGCGGGCGCCACCATCGCCGTCATTCCCGGCGGGCTGGACGTGCCCTACCCGCCCGAGCACCTGGAGCTGCAGGGGCTGATCGCCGAGCGCGGCGCCGTGGTGGCCGAGGCGCCGCTCGGCACGGCGCCCATCGCCCGGCACTTCCCGCGCCGCAACCGCATCATCGCCGGCCTCAGCCTGGGCGTGGTGGTGGTGGAGGCGGCCTATCGCTCCGGCACGCTGATGACGGCGCGGCTGGCGCTGGAGGCGGGGCGCGAGGTGTTCGCCGTGCCCGGCAGCCCGCTCGACCCGCGCTGCGCCGGCTCCAACGACCTGCTGCGCCAGGGCGCGCACCTCGTCGAGCGGGCGGAGGACGTGCTGGAGAATCTGCCCGAGGCGCCGCGCGCGGCCCCCCTGTTCCGCCCCGCCCGCGCCCCCGCGCACCCGGCCGCGCCCGGCCCCGACCCCGCGGCGCTTCCCGCAGAGATGGCGCAAGTCCTTGATTTAATAGGAGCAGCACCAGTTGTGGTTGACGAGTTGCTGCGACGCTGCCACCTCTCCCCTGCTGCGGTGCAAGCAATCCTGCTCGATCTGGAGCTGGAGGGACGTATAGAAGCCCTGCCGGGCAACCGCGTGGTCCGCAGCGGATTACGGTAGAGACAACGCCTGACCAGAACGCCGCCCCAGGTGGCCAGAGAGAGCGCAGCACACCTGCCATGACCGACGTCGTCGTCGTCGAATCGCCGGCCAAGGCGAAGACCATCAACAAGTATCTGGGCCAGGACTTCACGGTGCTGGCGAGCTTCGGCCATGTCCGCGACCTGCCGGCCAAGGATGGCAGCGTCCGGCCGGACGAGGATTTCGCCATGGACTGGTCCGCCGAGGACCGGGGCGAGAGGCAGGTCGCCGCCATCGCCAAGGCGGTGAAGGGTGCCCGCAACCTCTACCTCGCCACCGACCCCGACCGAGAGGGCGAGGCGATCTCCTGGCACGTGCAGGAGATGCTGCGGGAGAAGGGCGCGCTGCGCGGCGTCCAGGTGCACCGCATCACCTTCAACGAGATCACCAAGCGGGCGGTGCAGCACGCCCTGGCGCATCCGCGCGACCTGGACACGCCGCTGATCGAGGCCTACCTGGCCCGGCGCGCGCTGGACTATCTGGTGGGCTTCACCCTCTCCCCCGTGCTGTGGCGCAAGCTGCCGGGCAGCCGCTCGGCCGGGCGCGTGCAGTCGGTCGCGCTGCGCCTCATCTGCGAGCGGGAAGCCGAGATCGAGGTGTTCAAGGCGCGCGAGTACTGGACGGTGGAGGGCCGCTTCCTCACCGCCAGCTCCGCCCCCTTCACCGCCCGGCTGACGCATCTGGACGGGCGGAAGCTCGAGCAGTTCGACCTGCCGGACGAGGCCCGCGCGCTCCGCGCCAAGGCCGCGGTGGAGGCCGGCAGCTTCAGCGTCGCCAGCGTCGAGAAGCGGCGGGTGCGGCGCAACCCGCCGCCGCCCTTCACCACCTCCACCCTGCAGCAGGAGGCCTCCCGCAAGCTTGGCTTCGGCGCGCAGCAGACCATGCGCCAGGCCCAGCAGCTCTATGAGGGCGTGGACATCCAGGGCGAGACGGTCGGCCTCATCACCTACATGCGGACGGATGGCGTGCAGATGGCGCGGGAGGCGATGTTCGCCATCCGCGACCATGTGAAGGAGAGCTTCGGCCCCGACTACATCCCCGCCGCGCCGCGCGAGTATTCCTCCAAGGCCAAGAATGCCCAGGAGGCGCACGAGGCGATCCGCCCCACCGATGTGCGCCGCACGCCGGAGCAGGTGGCGCGCTTCCTGACGCCCGAGCAGCGCCGCCTCTACGAGCTGGTGTGGAAGCGGGCGGTGGCCAGCCAGATGCAGTCCGCCGAGCTGGACCAGACGGCGGTGGACCTGGCCGAGCCCAGCGGCCAGACCCGGCTGCGCGCCACCGGCAGCGTCATCGCCTTCGACGGCTTCCTGAAGCTGTACCGCGAGGATGTGGACGACGCCCCCGCCGGCGCCACCTCCGGCGAGGAGGACGATACCCGCACCCTGCCGCCCATGCGGGAGAAGGACCCCACCAGGCTGACCGCGGCGAACGCCGACCAGCACTTCACCCAGCCGCCGCCACGCTACTCGGAGGCCAGCCTGGTGAAGAAGATGGAGGAGCTCGGCATCGGCCGCCCCTCCACCTACGCCTCCATCCTGCAGACGCTGCAGGACCGCGACTACGTGAAGATCGACAAGCGGCGCTTCGTGCCGGAGGACCGTGGCCGGCTGGTCACCGCCTTCCTGGTGAACTTCTTCGAGCGCTACGTGGACAGCAACTTCACCGCCAGCATGGAGGAGAAGCTCGACGACATCTCCGGCGGGCGGGCCGACTGGCGCGCGGTGATGCGCGCCTTCTGGGAGGATTTCAACGCCGCCATCGGCGCCACCAAGGACCTGACGATCAGCGCCGTGATCGACGCGCTGGACGAGGAGCTGGGGCCGCACTTCTTCCCCCAGCCGGCCGATGGCGGCGACCCGCGCGCCTGCCCGGCCTGCGGCAATGGCCGGCTCGGGCTGCGGCTCGGGCGCAATGGCGCCTTCATTGGCTGCTCCAACTACCCCGAGTGCCGCCACACCCGCCCGCTCAGCGTGCCCGGCAACGAGCCGGAAGGCGAGGCGGCGCTGGCCGGCGGCATCAAGGAGCTGGGCACCGATCCGGTGAGCGGCGCGCCGGTGACGCTGCGGCGCGGGCCCTACGGCCTCTACGTCCAGCTCGGCGAGGGCGGCACCGATGCCAAGGGCAAGCCGACCAAGCCCAAGCGCGCCAGCCTGGCGCGCGGCATGGACCCGGATTCGCTCGATCTCGACCGGGCGCTCGCCCTGCTCGCCCTGCCGCGCATCGTGGGCCTCCACCCCGAGACGGGCGAGGAGATCTCGGCCGCCATCGGGCGCTTCGGCCCCTATGTGAAGATGGGCAGCATCTACAAGTCGCTGGACAAGGATGACGACGTGCTGACCGTCGGCATCAACCGCGCCGTGGCGCTGCTGGCCGATGCCAAGGCCAAGGTCCGCTCCATGGGCGCGCACCCGAAGGATGGCGAGCCGGTGGAGATCAAGCGCGGCCGCTTCGGGCCCTTCGCGCAGCATGCCGGCATGGTGGCGAGCCTGCCGCGCAACCTGACGATGGAGGAGATCACCCTCGACCAGGCGGTGGCGCTGCTGGCCGAGAAGGGCAAGAAGCTGCCGCCGCTCGGCGCCAAGAAGGGCGCGAAGAAGGCCGCGCCGAAGAAGGCGGCCGCCGAGGAGGCCACGGCCGAGGCGAAGCCCAAGGCGCCGGCTAAGAAGGCCGCGGCCAAGCCCAAGGCCGCCGCGGCGAAGGCCGGCACGACCAAGACCGGCACGGCGAAGGCCAGCACGGCCAAGGCTCCGGCGAAGAAGGCCGCCGCCAAGGCGAAGGCCTGACCGGTGCCGGGCGAGGACGCGGCGCCCGGCCCGGAGCTTCCCTCGCGTGAGGCGCTGCGGCGCTTCCTGCGGGAGGCAAGCGGCCGCGTGGGCAAGAGCGAGATCGCCCGGCATTTCGGGCTGGGCGTGGAGCAGCGCCCGGCCCTGCGCGCGCTGATGAAGGCGCTGGAGGAGGAGGGCTGGGTGCCCGAGGCCGGCGCCCGCCCCGCCGGGGGTGGCGCCCTGCCCGAGATGGTGCCGCTGGAGGTGTTCGGCACCGATGCCGATGGCGAGCCCCTCGCCCGCCCGATCCGCTGGGAGGGCCGCGGCCGCCCGCCGCTCGTGCTGATGCGCCCCGAGCGCCCCGGCCAGCCCGCCCTGGCCCCCGGCGAGCGCATCCTGGCGCGGGTGAAGCCGCTGGGCGGCGGGCGCTACGAGGGCCGCACCTTCAAGCGCATCGGCGGCGGCCCGGCGCGCATCCTGGGCGTCTACCAGGAGGGGCGCATCCAGCCCACCGACCGCCGCCAGCGCCAGGAATGGAGCGTGGCGCCCGCGGACAGCCTGGGCGCCGAGCCCGGCGAGCTGGTGCTGGCCGAGGCGCTGCCCGGCAGCCCGCTCGGCCTGCGCCCGGCGCGGGTGACCGAGCGGCTGGGGCCGCTCGACGCGCCGCGCGCCGTCTCGATGCTCTGCATCCACGCCCACCGCATCCCGGAGGCCTTCCCGCCCGGCGCGCTGGCCGAGGCGGAGCGCGCCCGCCCCGTGGGCGCGGAAGGCCGCGAGGATCTGCGCGCGCTGCCGCTGGTGACGATCGACGGCGAGGATGCGCGGGATTTCGACGACGCCGTCTGGGCCACCGCCGAGGGCGGCGGCTGGCGCGTGGTGGTGGCCATCGCCGATGTGGCGCACTACGTCCGCCCCGGCAGCGCGCTCGACGGCGCCGCCTGGGAGCGCGGCAACAGCGTCTATTTCCCCGACCGCGTCGTGCCGATGCTGCCCGAGGCGCTCTCCAACGGGCTGTGCAGCCTGCGCCCGGGCGAGGAGCGCGGCTGTCTCTTCGTCGAGATGACCTTCGACGCCCAGGGCCAGAAGACCGGCCACCGCTTCGGCCGCGGGCTGATGCGCTCCCTCGCCCGCCTCACCTACGAGCAGGTGCAGGCCAGCCGGACGGCCACCGACGCCGCCCTGCCCATGGCCGAGATCGACGCGCTGTATGGCGCCTACGCCGCCCTGGCGGCGGCGCGCGAGCGGCGCGGCACGCTGGACCTCGACCTGCCCGAGCGCCGCGTTCTGCTGGCCGGGGATGGCACGGTGCGCGACGTGGTGCCGCGCCAGCGCCTCGATTCCCACCGGCTGATCGAGGAATTCATGGTGGCCGCCAATGTCTGCGCGGCGGAGGAGCTGGAGCGCCGCCACCAGCCCCTGCTCTACCGCGTGCATGAGCGCCCCTCCGACGAGAAGCTGGAGGCGCTGCGCCAGTTCCTCGAGGCCATGGAGCTCGGCCTGCCCGCTTCCGACCGGATCCACCCGCGCGACTTCGCCCGCCTGCTCGATCAGGTGGCGGAGCGGCCCGAGGCACGGCTGGTGCACGAGACGGTGCTGCGCGCCCAGTCCCAGGCCGAGTACGCGCCGGACAATGCCGGGCATTTCGGCCTGGCGCTCGCCCGCTACGCGCATTTCACCAGCCCGATCCGCCGCTACGCCGATCTCGTCGTCCACCGCGCCCTGGTGCGCGGCCTGAAGCTCGGCGAGGGCGGGCTGGAGGAGGCGGAGACGGCCCGCCTGCCGGACACGGCGGAGCACATCACCCGCACCGAGCGCCGCGCCGCCGCCGCCGAGCGCGAGGCGGTGGAGCGCTACCTGACGCTGCACATGGCGTCCCGCGTCGGCGGCATGTTCGAGGCGCGGATTTCGGGGGTGACACGCTTCGGCCTGTTCGTCACGCTCACGGAGAACGGCGCGGGGGGACTCGTGCCGTCCTCATCCCTGCCGGACGATCAATGGACCTACGAGGAAGCCGCGCGCCGGCTTTCCGGCCGCCACACGCGCCTGTCCTTCAGCCTGGGACAGCCCGTGGAGGTGCGCCTAGCCGAGGCGATGCCGCTGACCGGCGGCCTGGTGTTCGAGCTGCTCGGTGCCACCCCGCCGGTGCCGGGCGCCCGCCGCAGCCGCATCCGGCGCGGGCCGCCCAAGGGCACCCCCGGCAAGCCGCCGGCGCGCGGAGCCAGGCCGCGCTAGCCATCGCCACCCCGCCCCTGCCATGCCACGGGCGGGCCACCGCCCTCCACGCCCGGATGCTGGCGCGGCTGCTGGCCCTCGCCCTGTTGCTGGCCGGGCCGCTGGCGCCCGGCCTCGCCCTGGCCCAGGCCGAGACCGGCTTCTCCCGCAGCCTCACCCGCGTGGTGCTGCGGGAGGCGTTCGAGGCCATCATCGAGCGCCATCTGGAAGTCGCGGCGCCGGAGGAGATGGCGCTGTGGTCGCTGCGCGGGCTGGGGGCGGTGGATACCGGCCTCACCGCCGAGGTGCAGGGCGGGCTGCTGCGGCTGTATCTGGGCGGCGCCCTGCTGGCCGAGGCGCCGCTGCCCAGCTCGGCCCTGGCGCCGCAGGGGCGGCCCGACCTGGCCGCGCGCGAACCGGCCGAGCAGCTCGGGGAAACCCTCTCCCGCCTTTACGCCCAGGCCTGGGCGCATTCGCCGCAGCTGCGCCGCGCCGGGATGGAGCGGCTGATCCAGGCGGGGTTCGACGAGGTGTTCAACCATCTCGACCCCTACAGCCGCTACATCACCGCCGAGGAAGCCTGGGAGGCGCGGCAACGCCGGGTGGGCCAGTCCGGCCTCGGGCTGCGGGTGGCCAGCGGGCCGCGCGGCAGCGTCGTCGTCGCCGCGCTGGAGGCGGAGGGGGAGGCGCGCCGCGCCGGGCTGCGCGAGGGCGACACGCTGCTGGCGATCGACGGCATTCCCGTCTCCGCCCGGCGCATCACCCAGGCCGCGGAGCTGCTGGAGGGGCCGCCCGACACGCAGGTGCGGCTCAGCCTGCGGCGGGGCAACCAGCGCCTGACCCTGGTGCTGCGCCGCCCAAGCGAGGTGCTGCGCAGCCTGCGCACGGATGTGCTGGACGGCATCCTGTGGGCCCGCATCAGCGTCTTCTCCGCCGTCACCACCGAGCAGCTGGCCGAGGCGCTGAACAACGCCTTCGCGGCGCCGGGCCCGCCGCGCGGCGTGGTGCTGGACCTGCGTGGCAACCGTGGCGGCATCCTGACCCAGGCGATGGGCGTGGCCGACGCCTTCCTCAACAGCGGCGTGGTGGCGCAGAGCGCCGGGCGCCACCCCGATGCCCGCCGGGTGTGGCAGGCCGGCGGCAGCGACCTAGCGCAATCCCGCCCCGTGGTGGTGCTGGTGGATGGCCGCACCGCCTCGGCCGCCGAGATCGTGGCCGCCGCGCTGGGCGACCGCGGGCGTGCCGTGGTGGTGGGCAGCGCCACGCTGGGCAAGGGGCTGATCCAGATCGTGGTGCCGCTGCCGAACGGGGCGGAGGTGCTGATCTCCTGGTCGCGCGTGCTGGCGCCGCTGGGCTGGCCGGTGCAGGGGCTGGGGGTGATTCCGGCGCTGTGCACCAGCCTGGGCCTGGAAGCCACCCAGCAGGCGCTGCAGCAGCTTGGCCAGGGCGCCTCGCCCATGCAGCCGGTGCTGGACCGCGCCCGCCGCGCCCGCGCCCCCGTGCCGGCCAGCGAGGTGGTGGCGCTGCGCGCCGCCTGCCCGCCGGCCGAGGAGCGCGACCTGGACCAGCAGGCCGCCCGCGCGCTGATCGACAACCCCGCCGCCTACCGCACCGCCCTCAACCCATGAGCCCCTGGACCCCTCAGCCGGCGCCGGGGCGGGCGCCGAATCCCACCTTCCTCTTGACTGGAGCGGCCAGATGGCTAGGTTGCGGCCTCTCGCGTCGCACCCGGGCGCGCGGCCACGTGCCGCCCGGCGGATGGCGCCCCTGCTAGCGGTGCGCCCCGCGCCCACGGAAGATCGTCATGGCCAAGTCGAACACCATCCTGATCAAGCTCGTCAGCACCGCTGACACCGGCTACTTCTATGTGACCAAGAAGAACACCCGCAACACGACGGGCAAGATGGAGATGCGGAAGTACGATCCCGTCGCCCGCAAGCACGTCGCGTTCCGGGAGTCCAAGATCAAGTAAGTCCGCCCTGGCCCGGGGCGCCTTGCCTCGGGCCGGGTGACCGATGAATCGAGGCAAGGCCGCGTCCGGCTCCGGGCGCGGCCTTGCTGCTTTGGGCGGCCCCTGCCCTGGCGCCGTCAGGCGGCGCCGATATCGCAGGCGTGGTGGTCCTCGCCCTTGGCCAGTTCCACCCGGTCCCGTCCATTCGCCTTGGCGCGGTAGAGCGCCGCGTCGGCGGCGGCGGTCAGCCGCGGCAAATCCTCCCCCGGCAGCGCCAGCGCCACCCCGATGCTGACGGTGACGCGCAGGGACATCCCGTTCTCCAGCAGCACCGTCTCCTCGGATATCGCGGCGCGCAGCCGCTCGGCCACCTGCATCGCCTCCTCCTCGGTGGCGCTGGCCATGGCGACGACGAACTCCTCGCCGCCGAACCGGGCCAGCACGTCCACGGCGCGCAGATGCTCCTTCATCCGCCGCGCGACCACCTTCAGCACGACATCGCCCGCCGCGTGGCCATAGGTATCGTTCACCGCCTTGAAGCGGTCGACGTCGAGCAGCAGCAGCGCCGTCTGGCCGCCGCGCAGCAGCCCTTCCAGGTGGCGGGTGATGTAGCGGCGGTTGCGCAGCCCGGTCAGGCTGTCCGTCACCGCCAGCTCCAGGGAGCGGTCCAGGTCGGCGCGCAGCCGCTCCTGGTAGCGCTTGCGGCGCACCTGGTTGCGCAGCCGCGCGCGCAGCTCGTTCGGGTCCACGGGGCGGAACACATGGTCGTTGGCGCCGAGGTCGAAGCCGCGCAGCAGCTGCGCCCGCTGGTCGGCATCGGCGATGAGCATCACCGGCAGGTCGCGCGTCGAGGCCTGCGCGCGCAGGCGGGAGGCCAGGCGCAGCCCGGAATCGCCTTCCAGCGAGAGGCTGAGCAGCGCCACGTCGAAGCCGCCCTGCCCCAGCATGGTCCAGGCCTCGGCGCTGTCCCGCGCCTGGTGCAGGCTCACCGCGGCGGCGGTCAGTACCTCGCCGATCAGTTCCGCCTCGTTGGGGTCGTCGGTGGCCAGCAGCACCACGGCGCCGGCGATGTCGTCCGAGGGGCGCGGCTGCGGCTCGAAGCCCAGGTCGTTCGCCGTCTCGGCGCGCAGGCGGAAGGCGTCCAGCACCTGCTTCACCCGCAGCAGCGCCCGCAGGCGCGCGAACAGCGTGGCGTGGTCCACCGGCTTGGAGAGGAAGTCGTCCGCCCCCGCCTCCAGGCCGCGGACACGCTCCGCCGGGTCCACCAGGGCGGTCACCATCACCACCGGGATATGCGCCGTGACCGAATTGGCCTTGAGCCGGCGGCAGACCTCATACCCGTCCATGCCCGGCATCATCACGTCAAGCAGGATGACGTCCGGCAGCCAGTCCTCGGCGCGGCGGAGGGCCTCCGGCCCCGAGGATGCCAGTGCGACCTCGTAATATTCTGCGTTCAGCCGCGCCTCGAGCAGGCGGAGATTGGCGGCAATGTCGTCAACGACCAGAATACGCGCACTCATGCCGGCATTATCTCCACGCACCGGATGAAAGAAGGCCAACGCCACGGCAAGCGAGGCCACTCCGCAGTCCCCGACCGTGGCGTCTGCCCTTCCAGCACTGCCTTGTCTCCTCGGGACGGTTCCGCCCTGTCTGGCAGGGCAGGACCATCGTGCCATCCGTGCGGAAAATCTGCGTCGAGCTCCAGGTTCCGCGCGGCCGGCGCTTGCCGGAAACTATAGCACAGATGCGCGAAGTCGCGAGCATTGTCGCGGGCCGAATACAACCAGGGGAGGTTATCCCGGATAGGAAAGCCCCACCACCAGGGTGGTCACGCACAGGCTGAGGGCGAGATCGAGCAGGACCAGGATCGTCGCGGGCAGCCCCGGCAGATGCAGCGCCAGGCGGGCCACGAACCATTCCAGCCACAGCGTGTAGCCGATGATGAAGAGGCTCAGCAGGTCCTGCGCCGGCTCCGGCAATGGCAGCGCCAGCAGGCTGAGCAGCAGCACCAGCGCGTACTGGAAGGCCGTGGCCCAGTTCCACGCCGCCAGGAAGCGCGGCCATTCGGCGCCGCGTCCCAGCATCCGCACCAGGGGCCTGGACAGCAGCGCATAGCCGGCCCAGGCGAGGACGTAGCCGATTCCCTCCGCCGCCACGCCCCGCGGGGTGAGCAGCATCAACGGCTCCAGCAGCAGGCGCAGCAGCAGGAAGACCGGCAGGCACACCGCCGCCGCCCAGAAGGAACGCAGCGCCCCCGCGGGCGTGGTGGGGAACCACCGCAGCGCCTCCGGCCTGCCGCGCGCCAGATCCAGCGCGCCGCGCAGGCCGCACAGGATCTCGCCCAGGCGCTCGGCCGGCGTCAGACCGCCCGCTCCACGCCGAGCAGCGCGCGGATCACGGCGGCGTAGAGGCGGGAAAGCTGGCGCAGCTCCTCGACCGGCGTCGATTCATCGGCCTTGTGCATGGTGGCGCCGACCGCGCCCAGCTCGGCCACCGGGCAGTAGCGGGCGACGAATCGGGCATCGGAGGTGCCACCCCCCGTGTCGAGCCTCGGCTCCACCCCCGCCGCCTCCCGCACGGCCGCCACCAGGGCCGCGACGAAGGGGCCGGGCGCGGTGAGGAAGCTCTCGCCCGAGCAGGAGACCTCGAGCGCGTAGCGCGCCTCCTCGGCGCGCAGCGCGGCGTGCAGCGCCTCGGTCAGCGAGGCGCTGCTGTGGTGGTCGTTGAAGCGGATGTTCAGCCGCGCCCGCGCCGCGCCGGGGATGACGTTGGTCGCCGGGTTGCCGACATCGACGCTGGTGACCTGCAGGGTGGAGGGCTCGAACCACTCGCTCCCCTCGTCCAGCGGCTGCGCCGTCAGCCGGTGCAGCACCCGCACCAGCCGGTGCACCGGGTTGTCGGCGCGCTGCGGGTAGGCGCTGTGGCCCTGCGTGCCCTGCACCGTGACCGCCGCGTTCATGCTGCCGCGCCGGCCGATCTTGATGGTGTCGCCCAGCACCACGCGGCTGGTGGGCTCGCCCACCAGACACATGTCCGGCGTGTGGCCGTGCTCCGCCATCCATTCCAGCACCTTCACCGTGCCGTAATGGGCGGGGCCTTCCTCGTCGCCGGTGATCAGCAGGGAGAGGCTGCCGGGCAGCTCGCGCGGCAGGCTGGCGATGGCGGCGATCCAGGCGGCGATGCCGCCCTTCATGTCGGTGGCGCCGCGGCCCATCACCAGACCGTCGCGCAGCTCGGCGCCGAAGGGGTCGGTGGTCCAGAGCGCCGGGTCGCCGGGCGGCACCACGTCGGTATGGCCGGCGAAGCAGAGATGCGGCGCGCCGCTGCCGCGCCGGGCGAAGAGGTTCTCCACCGCCTCGCCCTCCCCGCCCTCGGCCGGGCCAAAGCGCAGCCGGGTGCAGGTGAAGCCGAGCGGCACGAGCGCCGCCTCCAGCACCCCGAGCGCCCCGCCCTCCGCCGGCGTGACGCTGGGGCAGCGGATCAGGTCCTGCAGGAGCGGAAGCGGGTCCATGGCCGGCCTCAGTCGCGCAGCAGCTCGTTGATCGAGGTCTTGCTGCGCGTCTGCGCGTCCACGCGCTTGACGATGACGGCGCAGTAGAGGCTGGGGCCCGGCGTGCCGTCCGGCAGCGGGCGGCCCGGCAGGCTGCCCGGCACCACCACCGAATAGGGCGGCACCTGGCCCATGAACACCTCGCCCGTGGCGCGGTCGATGATCCTGGTGGAGGCGCCGAGGAACACGCCCATCGACAGCACGCTGCCCTCGCCGACGATGACACCCTCGGCCACCTCGGAGCGGGCGCCGACGAAGCAGTTGTCGCCGATCACCACCGGGTTGGCCTGGAGCGGCTCCAGCACGCCGCCGATGCCGGCGCCGCCGGAGATGTGGCAGTTCCTGCCGATCTGGGCGCAGGAGCCGATGGTGGCCCAGGTGTCCACCATCGTGTTCTCGTCGACATAGGCGCCGAGGTTCACGAAGGAGGGCATCAGCACCACGCCGCGGGCGATATAGGCCGAGCGGCGCACCACGGCGCCCGGCACGGCACGGAAGCCGGCGGCGCGGAACTGGTTGTCGCCCCAGCCCTGGAACTTCAGCGGCACCTTGTCATAGGCCGTCATGCCGACGCCCATCGGCGCGCTGTCCTCCAGCCGGAAGGAGAGCAGCACCGCCTGCTTCAGCCACTGGTTGACGCGCCAGCCGCCCTGCCCGTCCGGCTCCGCCACGCGCGCCTGGCCGGAATCGAGCAGCGCCAGCGCGGATTCGACCGTGTCGCGATCCGCGCCCTTCGTGGCGGGGGAAAGCTCGGCGCGGCGCTCCCACAGCGCGGCGATGGTGGCGGAAAGGTCCATGGTCGGTCTACCCCGGTCGGTCGGCGCGTGAACAAGACGTCCGGCGGGTATCCTAGGGGGGCTGCATCCTGTCAACGGCGCCAGGAAACGGGCGGGGGAAGGAATTCCCCCGCGCCCCCGCCTTTTTCCTGTCCGCTCAGGGGCGGATCAGGGTGCCGGCGCCGCCCTCGGTGAACAGTTCAATCAGCACGGCATGCGGCACCCGGCCATCGACGATCACCGCGCCCTTCACCCCCTTCTCGATGGCGTAGATGCAGGTCTCGATCTTCGGGATCATGCCGCCCGAGATCCAGCCGGCGGCGATGCCGGCGCGCGCCTCGGCCACGCTCATCTCGGGGATCAGCGTCCTGGTCTCGTCCAGCACGCCGGCCACATCCGTCAGCATCAGCAGGCGGGAGGCGTTCAGCGCGCCGGCAATGGCACCGGCCGCCGTGTCGGCATTGATGTTGTAGGTCTGGCCATCCGGCCCCACCCCGACCGGTGCCACCACCGGCACGATCTGCGCGCCGATCAGCAGCTCCAGCACATGCGGGTCCACATGCTCAGGCTCGCCGACGAAGCCGAGATCCAGCACCTTCTCGATGTTGCTCTCGGGATCGATATAGGTGCGGGTGAGCTTCTTCGCGCGGATCAGCCCGCCATCCTTGCCGGAGATGCCCACCGCCATGGCCCCGGCGCGGGTGATGCAATCCGCCACCTGCTTGTTGACGGTGCCGGAGAGCACCATCTCGACCACATCCACGACATTGCCATCGGTCACGCGCAGGCCGTTGACGAACTCGGACTGCACGTTGAGGCGCTTCAGCATGGCGTTGATCTGCGGGCCGCCGCCATGCACCACCACGGGGTTCACGCCCACCTGCTCCAGCAGCGCGATGTCGCGGCCGAAGCGGTCGGCCGCCGCGGTCTCGCCCATGGCGTGGCCGCCATACTTCACCACGATGGTCTGGTCGTCGTATCGCTTCAGCAGCGGCAGCGCCTCCGCGAGGAGTTCCATCTGGCTGCGCGCTTCTTCGGTCATGGCCTTGGCTCGTCCGGTCCCGTGGGTGGCCCGCCTTACGGAAGCGTGGGCGGAGGGTCAAGGGGCACCCTCTGGCGCCCCGCCCCCGGCGGCCCGGCTCAGGCCGGCGCGGCCAGCGCCGTCAGCTCGGCGCGCAGCTCGGGGATGCCCTCGCCCGTCTCGCTGCTGGTGGTGATGACCAGCGGATGCGCGGCGGTGTGCTCCTTCACCAGCGCCGCCGCCTCCTCCTGCCGCTGGCGCAGCCAGTAGGGCTTGGCGCTGTCCGCCTTGGTCAGCACGATCTGGAAGGTGACGGCGGCGTCGGTCAGCAGCTCCATCGCCGCGCGGTCGGAGGCCTTGGTCTCGATGCGGGCATCGAGCAGCAGCACCACGCGGCGCAGGTTGGGCCGGCCGCGCAGGTATTCGAACATCAGCCCCTGCCAGTCCTCCTTCACGCTGCGGGAGGCCTGGGCGTAGCCATAGCCCGGCATGTCCACGAGCGCGAGGCGGCCGCCCAGGTCGAAGAAGTTGAGCTGTTTGGTGCGCCCCGGCGTGCCGGAGACGCGCGCCAGGCTGTTTTGCCCGGTCAGCGCGTTCACCAGCGACGACTTGCCCACGTTGGAGCGGCCGCAGAAGGCCACCTCCGGCAGCCGCGGCTCGGGCAGCTGCTCGAGCTTCTGGCTGGCGAAGTAGAACTCGCAGGGGCGGCAGAACAGCAGCCGCCCCGCCTCGATGAGGGCGGCGCGCTCCTCGTCGTCGCGCGCCTCCAGAAGGCCCGGGCTCACCCCTTGGCCTTCGCGCCGGACTTCGCGAGCGCCTTCTCCTGGCGCCGCGCCGCCCGCTCATGCCGCATGATGTACCATTGCTGCGCCACCGAGAGCAGGTTGTTCCAGGACCAGTAGATGACCAGCCCGGCCGGGAAGCTGGCCAGCATGAAGGTGAAGATCACCGGCATCCAGGTGAAGATCTTGGCCTGGATCGGGTCCGGCGGCGTCGGGTTCAGCTTCTGCTGCACGAACATGGTGATGCCCATGATGATGGCCCAGACCGGCATGTGCAGCATCGCCGGCGGGTCCCACGGGATCAGCCCGAACAGGTTGAACAGGTTCGTCGGGTCCGGCGCCGAGAGGTCGCGGATCCAGCCGAAGAAGGGCGCGTGCCGCATCTCGATGGTGACGAACAGCACCTTGTAGAGCGCGAAGAAGACCGGGATCTGGATCAGGATGGGCAGGCAGCCGGAGGCGGGGTTCACCTTCTCCGTCCGGTACAGCGCCATCATCTCCTGCTGCGCCTTGGCCGGGTCGTCCTTGTAGCGCTCCCGGATCTCCGTCATCTTCGGCGTCAGCACCTTCATCCGCGCCATGGACTTGTAGGCCTTGTTGGCCAGCGGGAAGAAGAGCAGCTTCAGCGCCACGGTGAACACCAGGATGGCGACACCGAAATTGCCGAACATCTTGAACAGGAAATCAAGGGCGTAGAAGAACGGCTTGGTCATGAAATAGAACCAGCCGAAGTCGATCGCCTTGTCGAAGTTCGTGATGCCCAGATTGTCCTGGTAGGCATCCAGCAGATGCACTTCCTTGGCGCCGGCGAACACCCGGGTGGCCAGGCTGCCGGTGGCACCCGCTGCAACCGTGAGCGGCGACGGCGGCGCGAAATCCACCTGCCAGCGGTCCTGCCCGCCTTCCGCCACATGGCGCCAGGCGGCGCGCATCGGCTGCGCCGTGTCCACCGGCGCGATGGCGGAGAGCCAGTACTTGTCGGTGAAGCCGGCCCAGCCGCCGGTGGTCTCCTGCTCGAGCGCGATGCCGCGGTTGGCGTCTTCCTTGGCGGAGCTGTAGGTCTGCTCGTTCAGGCGGCCGTTCAGCACGCCGACGAAGCCCTCATGCAGGATGTAGAAGCCTTCCGTGCGGGGCGTCGTCTCGCGGCGCACGCGCGCCCAGGGCAGCACCTGCACCGGTTCGGCGGCGTTGTTCACCACGCGCTGCTCGGCCTGGAACATGAAGTTCCGGTCCAGGCTCAGCACGATCTGGAAGGTCTGGCCCTGGCCGTTCTCCCAGGAGAGCGTCACCGGGCTGTCGGGCGCCAGCGGGCCGCCGCTCGCCGTCCAGTCCGTATCGCCATCCGGCACGCGGGTGCGGCCATCGGCGGCCGACCAGCCCCACTGGGCGAAATAGGGCTGCAGCTCCTCGCGCGGCGCAAACATGCGCACCAGCGGCGAGCCGGGGGCCACCGTCTCGCGGTAGTCCTTCAGCACCAGGTCGTCGAGCCGCGCGCCGCGCAGCAGCAAGCTGCCGGAGAGGCGCGGGCTGTCGATGCGCAGCCGCTCGGGCGCCGGGCGGTTGGCCTGCGCGGCCGCTTGGGCATCCGTGCTGCCGGGGCTGCTGGGCGCGACCGGCGCGGCGGGCACGGGTGCCTGCTGCGAGACCGCGGCCGGCGCATCGGCGGGCGGCGGGGTGGTTTCGCGCTTCCAGAGGTCGAAGGCGAGCAGGATGCCGATCGAAATCGCAATCGCCGCGAAGAGTCGCTTCTGGTCCATCGGATCCGTGCCGTCAGGCCTTGGTGTGGGCCACCGCGCGGGGCGGCGGGCATGGGGGCGGCGCCGTGTCGGGCGCCGGCTCGGTCGCGTCCGGCGCCGTCACCGCTGGCACCGGGTCGTAGCCGCCGGGATGCCAGGGGTGGCAGCGCAGGATACGCCGCGCGGCAAGCCAGCTGCCGCGCGCCGCGCCGTGGGTGTCCAGCGCCTCGATCGCATAGGCGCTGCAATGCGGGTAGAACCGGCAATGGCTGCCGATCACCCCGCGCAGGGTAAGCTGGTAGGTGCGCACCGCGCCCTTCAGCACCCAGGCGGCTGGGCTGGCGCGGCGGTGGCCGGCCAACCGGTTCATGGCTTCAGGACGCCGGCCTGGCGCAGCGCGCCACGCAGGTCGGCCAGCAGCAGCGCGAAGCGCCGCCCGGCGGTGCCGTCGCGCCCGATCAGCACGAGGTCCCACCCTTCCGGCGCGTCGCGGCCCAGGGTCAGCCGGGCGGCCTCGCGCAGGCGGCGCTTGGCGCGGTTGCGCACCACGGCGTTGCCCAGCTTCTTGGTGGCGGTGAAGCCAACGCGAAGCGGCCCCGCCGTTCCCGGCAGGGCCTGCAACACCAGGCTCGGCCTTGCGGCGCGGCTGCCCTTGCCGGCGACGCGAAGGAATTCGCGCCGCCGCTTGAGTCGGGGCGGCGAGGCCATGGGCTAGGCTGCGCGGGGTGCGCCGCCGCTCAGGCGGAGAGCTTCTTGCGGCCCTTGGCGCGGCGGTTGGCCAGCACGTTGCGGCCGCCCACCGTCTCCATGCGGGCGCGGAAACCATGCCGGCGCTTCCGGACGAGCTTCGAGGGCTGATAGGTACGCTTCACGACGCGCTACTCCACTGGTCAGGGTCAGATCCGCGCCGCCCTTCCCAGGACCGCTGCGGCACAGGCCGGACGTCCCGCAGGGGCGGCCGGCGAAGGTGGCGACGTATAGGGAGGCGCATCGCGTCCCGTCAACCGCTCTCGGCTCCGCACGGCCCTTCCGGCGGGGCGGCGCTGGCCCCATCTGTGCCGCGACATGCTCCCGCAACCCGCCTCCCCGCCCTCTGCCGCAGGCCTGGCGCTGCGCCCCGGGCGCCGCTCCGGGTCGCCCTCGCCAGGGCGGGGGCGCTTGCAGTACGCCGCGGGCCGCGCATCCTGGCGCGGCGCCCGGATTCGCGCCGCCCCGGGCGCGGGTGCCCATTTCCAGACGAGGAGCAGAGACCGACATGCCCGACCATGACGTGGCGATCATCGGCGCCGGCGCCGCCGGCCTCTCGGTGGCCGCCATCGCCGCCTCGCTCGGCCGCAACGTGGTGCTGTTCGAGCGCGATCGCATGGGCGGGGCGTGCCTGAACACCGGCGGCGTGCCCGCCCAGGCGCTGCTGGCCGCCGCCCGCCGCGCCGCCGAGGCGCGCGGCGGCGGCGCCCTGGGCATCCATGCGGAGGGCGTCCGGGTGGACTGGCAGGGCGTGCGGCGGCATGTGCGGCAGGCCATCGCGCAGGCGGCGCCGCAGGAATCGGGCGAGCGGCTGGAGAGCCAGGGCGTCACGGTGGTGCGGGCCAGCGCGCATTTCATCGCGCCCGACCGCATCGAGGCCGGCGGACGCACCTACGGGTTCCGCCGCGCCGTCATCGCCACCGGCACGGCGCCGGTGGTGCCGGACCTGCCGGGGCTGGTGAACCTGCCCTGGCTGACCAGCGAGACGCTGCTCGCGCTGGAGGAGGCGCCGCGCCACCTGCTGGTGCTGGGCGGCGGCACGGTGGGAGTGGAGATGGCGCAGGCCCATGCCTGCCTCGGCTGCCGAGTCACGCTGATCGAGCTGCGCCCCAACATCCTCGCCGAAGAGGACCCCGAGCTGCGCCTGGCGGTGCGGGAGGCGCTGCGGCGCGACGGGGTGGAAGTGCTGGAGAACAGCCATGTCGTGGATGCCGAGCGTACCCCGGACGGCGTGGCGCTGCGGCTGGACAATGGCGCACTGGTGCGCGGCTCGCACATCTTCTTCGCCATGGGCCATGCGCCGCGCCTGGCGGCGCTCGACCTCGCCGCGGGCGGCCTGCGGGCCACGCCGCGCGGCGTGGCGGTTGGGCGGGACCTGCGCAGCCCGGACAACCGCCGGATCTGGGCCGCCGGCGCGGTGGCCGACCCCGAGGGGCTGGGGCCGTGCGGCCTCACCCACGCCGCCGCCCAGCACGCGCGCGTGGTCGCCCGCGGCATGCTGCACCGCCTGCCGGCGCGGCTGGACTACGCCGCCCTGCCCCGCCTCGTCCGCACCGCGCCGGAGCTGGCGCAGCTGGGCATGACCGAGACGGAGGCGCGCGCCGCCGGCCATGCCGTGCAGGTGGCCCGCCAGCCCTTCGCCCAGAATCCCCGCGCCATCGCCGAGGGCGACACCGAGGGCCAGGTGAAGCTGGTGCTGGACGGGTCGGGCCGCCTGCTCGGCGCCGGCATCGTCGGCGCCGGCGCGGGCGAGGTGGCGGCGGTGCTGGGGCTGATGATGGGGCGGAAGCTGCCCCTCTCCGCCCTGGCCGAGGCCATGCTGCCCCACGCCACCCGCGCGGAGGCCGCCCGGCGTGCCGCCGCGATGGTCTCCACCCCGCAGCCGGCGGGCGGCTTCGCCCGCCTCTGGTCGGGGCTGGCCGCGCGCCTGCGCTGACCGCCCGGCGCCGCCTCCGCCGCTCACCCTCCGCCACAGGAACAGGAAAGCCTCTCGCATGGAACAGACCCTCGCCGGGCGCACCGCCCTGATCACCGGCTCCACCAGCGGCATCGGCCTCGGCATCGCCACGATGCTGGCGGCGGCGGGCGCGCGCGTCATGCTGAACGGCTTCGGCAGCGCCGAGGACATCGCCAACGCCCGGCGCGCCGTGGCCAAGGCCGGCAACGGCCCCGAGCCCGAGCATTCGCCCGCCGACCTGTCCGACCCCGCCCAGCTCCGTGCCATGTGCGCCGAGGCGGAGAAGGTGCTCGGCCAGGTGGACATCCTGGTGAACAATGCCGGCATCCAGTTCACCAGCCCGGTGGAGGACTTCCCGGACGACAAGTGGAACGCGATCATCGCGATCAACCTCTCGGCCAATTTCCACACCATCAAGGCGCTGCTGCCGGGGATGAAGGCGCGGGGCTGGGGCCGCATCGTCAACATCGCCTCCATCCACGGCCTCGTCGCCTCGCCGGAGAAGGTGGCCTATGTGGCGGCCAAGCACGGGGTGGTGGGCATGACCAAGACGGTGGCGCTGGAGATCGCCCGTGGCGGCGTCACCTGCAACGCCATCTGCCCCGGCTTCGTCCGCACGCCGCTGGCGGAGAAGCAGGTCGGCGCCCTGGCCGAGAAGAACGGCATCAGCGAGGAATCCGCGCTGAACGACCACCTCTTCGCCAAGCAGCCCAGCAAGCGCTGGGTTGAGGTGGAGGAAGTGGCGCGCATGGCGCTCTATGTCTGCGGACCGGACAGCGGCAGCATCAACGGCGCGGCGCTATCGATCGATGGCGGGTGGTCGGCGGCCTGAACCACGGTGCCGGGACCGGGGGTTTCCCCGGCCCACCCTTGCTTCGAGACATTTTTGAAGATCAAGGAGTTAGTGGATGATCTTCAGTGACGTTATGCGCCTCGTTGGGGTGGCCATCCTGGCCCTGATGGGGCTGTTGATCGCCCGCAGCAACACGCCGCTGATCACCACCCAGCATATCGGCATCGCCCTCTTCATCGGTGCGATCGCCTATGGCCTGCTGCTGGTGAAACGGCACTTCGACAGGACCCTGCGATGAACGGTGACCGCGAGGGGTGGGACCCCACCCAGTATCTCCGCTTCTCCGACGAGCGCCTGCGCCCCGCCATCGACCTGATCGCCCGGCTGGACCATCCGGGCGCGGTGCAGGTGGTCGATCTCGGCTGCGGCGCGGGCAACGCGCTGCCGCTGCTGGCGGCGCGCTTCCCGGGCGCCACCATCTCCGGCGTGGATGGCTCGGCGGCCATGCTGGCCCGCGCGGCGGAGGCCGGCTTCGCCACGCACCAGGCCGACATCGCCCGCTGGGCGCCGCCCGGGCCGGTGGACGTGCTGTTCTCCAACGCCGCGCTGCACTGGCTGCCGGACCATGCGGGCCTGTTCCCCCGCCTGCTCGGCACGCTGGCGCCGGGTGGCACGCTGGCGGTGCAGATGCCGGCCATGCACGACGCGCCGCTGCGCGCCCTGCAGGACCAGATTGCCCGTCAGGGACGCTGGGCGGAGCGGCTGCGCGGCGTCTCCTCGGCGCCGCCCATCCTGTCGGCCGGCGACTACTACAACCTGCTGCGGCCGCGGGTGGCCAGGCTGGAGATGTGGTTCACCGAATACGTCCATGTGCTGCAGGGCGCCGACCCGGTGGTGCAATGGGCCATGGGCAGCAGCCTGCGCCCCTATCTGGACGCGCTGGACGAAGCCGAGCGGCCCGACTTCCTGGCCGCCTATGGCGAGGCGCTGCGCCCGCATTACCCCACCCAGGCGGATGGCACCGTGCTGCTGCCCTTCCGCCGGTTCTTCCTTCTGGCCTCAATGTAGTAATCTTTCAGGAACAGCGTTTTGCGCGCCGTTCCTGCAGTGGCATGGGAATTTTACCCTCGCAGCGCCAGCACCACGCCGGAGAGGGTGAGCGCCACGGCCACGCCCTGCCGCCAGCCCAATGGCTCGCCCAGCAGGGCGGCGCTGGCCAACATGCCGATCAGCGGCGTGGCCAGCGTGCCCATGGCCGCCGTGTTAGCCGGCAGCCGCCGCAGCGCGCCGAACCAGGTGAGGTAGCAGAGCGAGAGCGGCACCGCCGCCATGTAGAGCACCCCGCCCCAGCCGATGAGGCCGGGGCGGCTCCAGTCCGGCCGCTCCAGCAGGAAGGAGAGGCCGAGGATCGGCACCGTGCCCAGCGCCACCTGCCACACCACCGCCGCCACGGGGTGCAGCGCCAGCGGCCGCCGCTTGCTCATCACCGCGCCGAGCGCGAAGCACAGCGCGGCGGCCAGCAGCAGCACCAGCCCGGGCGTCTTGCCCGCCCCTCCCGGCAGGCCGCCGCCCATCAGCACGGCCACGCCGGCCAGGCCCAGCAGCAGCGCCAGCACGCGGCGCAGCGTCGGCCGTTCGCCTAGCAGCGGCCAGGCCAGCATCGCCGCCCAGACGGGCATGGTGTAGGCCACCACCGCCGCCTCGCCGGCACCGAGCCAGAGCAGGCCGAGGGTGGAGAAGCCCATCCAGGCGCTGACATTGAGCAGCCCGAAGCCCAGCAGCGCCCGCCGCTCGGAGGCCGGCACGGCGAGCGGCCAGCCAAGCGCGCGGGCCAGCAGCGCCAGCCCCAGCGCCGCCAGCAGCCCGCCCAGGCCGCGCGCGGTGAGCGGTGGCAGCTCCTGGATCACCGCTTTCAGGATCGGCCAGGTCAGCCCCCAGCCGAGGGCGGTGACGGCCAGGCACAGGAAGCCCGCGCGGCGCTGCCGGGCGGCCTCGCCCGCGGGCTCAGGCGAGATAGCCCGGTTCCTCCCGCGCCAGGATGCGCTTGATGCTCTCCAGGTGCAGCCGGGCGCTCTCGCGGTCGCCCTCGCGCATCTGCGCGTAGGTGCGCTGCGCCAGCTCGGGCGCCACCGGCTTCAGCGTGCGGCCGGTGGAGAGGGCCAGGCGCTGCACCTCGCAGGCGCGCTCCAGGTAGTAGAGGTCGTCCCATGCCTCGGCGATGGTCGGGCCCACCACCATCACGCCATGGTTCTTCATGAAGACGATGTCCGCCTCGCCCATGGCGGCGGCGATGCGGTCGCCCTCCGCCTCGTCCAGCGCCAGGCCGTTGTAATCCTCGTCGATGGCGGTGCGGCCGTAGAACTTCAGCGCCGTCTGCCCGGCCCAGACCAGCGGCGGCCCCTCCAGCATGGAGAGCGCGGTGGCGTTGGGCATGTGGGTGTGGAAGGCGGCACGGGCGCGCGGGTGCTTCATGTGCAGCCGGGCGTGGATGTAGAAGGCCGTGGCCTCCGGCGTGCCCTGCCCCGCCACCACATTGCCGTGGAAGTCGCAGACCAGCAGGCTGGAGGCGGTGATCTCGGCGAAGGCCTGGCCATAGGGGTTGACCAGGAACAGATCCTCCCGCCCCGGCACCATGGCGCTGAGGTGGTTGCAGATCCCCTCGTGCAGGCCGAGCCGCGCCGCCATGCGGAAGCAGGCGGCGAGGTCCACCCGCGCCTGCCGCACCGCGTCGGCGTCGAGGTCGGAGTTGCGCAGGATGGCGGGGGCGCCGGGGGCGCCGAGGGCATGGGCCATGGTTCGTCTCTCTCCGCGGCGGCATCCGGCATCGATGCTGCCATCGGTGCCGCTCCGGCAGGCTTGCAGAGTGGCCGGCAGGCGGCAAGATGCCGGCCGGTTATGAAGGGAATTATGCCGATGTCGGGCACCAACCAGCGGATCGATGCCAAGCGCCTGTGGGACAGCCTGATGGCGATGGCCGAGATCGGCGCCACGCCGAAGGGCGGCGTCAAGCGGCTGACCCTGACGGAGGTGGACAAGGCCGGCCGCCAGCGCTTCACCGAATGGTGCGAGGCGCTGGGCCTGACCGTGCGCGTCGATGCCATCGGCAACATGTTTGCCCGCCGCGAGGGGCGCGACCCCGCCCGCAAGCCGGTGCTGATGGGCAGCCACCTCGACAGCCAGCCCTCGGGCGGCAAGTTCGACGGCGCGCTCGGCGTCATCGCCGGGCTCGAGGTGATGCGCACCCTGCACGACCTCAACATCCAGACCGACGCACCGATCGAGCTGGTCAACTGGACCGACGAGGAAGGCAGCCGCTTCGGCCATTCATTGATGGGCAGCGGCGCCTGGGCCGGCATCTATTCGCTGGAGAAGGTGTATGGGCTGAAGGATGTGGAGGGCGTCAGCGTCGGCGAGGCGCTGGAGCGGATCGGCTACAAGGGCGAGCACCCGGCGGAGCCCTTCCCCGCCGACGCCTATTTCGAGCTGCATATCGAGCAGGGCCCGATCCTGGAGCGCGAAGGCAAGCAGATCGGCATCGTCACCGGCGCCCAGGCGCAGGTCTGGTACGACGCGGTGATCACCGGGCAGGACGCCCATGCCGGCACCACGCCCCCCTCCGCCCGGCGCGACGCGCTGCTGGCCGCGGCGCGCGTCATCGAGCGGGTGGACGCGCTGATGCGCGAGCGCGGCGAGGATGGCCGCGGCACGGTGGGCCAGCTGCACGTGCTGCCCAACAGCCGCAACGTGGTGCCGGGCGAGGTGCGCTTCTCCATCGAGTTCCGCCATCCGGACGACGTGCAGATCGAGGGGCTGGCCGCCACCTTCCCGGCCGAGGCGAAGGCGCTGGCTGAGGCCAATGGCTGCACGCTGGACCTGACCGAGCTGTTCCGCATCCGGATGCAGCCCTTCGATGCCGGCTGCGTCGACCTCGTCCGCCAGGGCGCGGCGCGGCTTGGCTACAGCACGCGGGAGATCGTCTCCGGCGCCGGGCACGACGCCGTCTATGTGGCGCGCAGCGTGCCGACGGCGATGATCTTCACCCCCTGCAAGGACGGCCTCTCCCACAACGAGGCGGAGAGCATCCTGCCGGAGGAGGCGGCGGCCGGCTGCCAGGTGCTGTTCGAGGCGGTGGTGGCGCGCGCCAACCGGGCGCTCTGACCAGCCGGGCGCCCTGAACGGGCTGCCGCGGAACCGCTCCGCCGGCCATGGCTGGCGGAGCGGTTCCGCAAGCGGCAGGGCTCGTGCGCAGAGTCGCCCTTGCCATTCATAACGTGGAGTTGATAGGAGGACGGGTCCTTTCCTCCCGGCGGTTCTGAGCCGCGGAAGGGGCCGATAGGCGGCGGTCAGAGGGCCCACCGCTGCCTGCGCATCCCTCCCGGTTCCTCGCCAGCCAGGCCTCGTGTCGCCATGCCTCTTGGTGATCTTCACCACTTCCTGGCACGCTGCCCTCTGCCCGCCTTCGTGGCCGAGCGCTTCGCCGCGAGTTTCCGCTTCACCCAGGTCAACGCGGCGCTGCTCGATGCCGCCTCGTCCACCGCCGAGCAGATCCTCTGCCGTCCGCTCGAGGCGTTGTTCCCGCCGCCGCTGGCCGGGCAGCTCTGCGCGCATTTCCGCCGTGCCTGGGAAAGCCAGGAGGTCATCGACCTCACCGCCTGCCTGCCCCACGCCACCGGCCCGCGCGACTGGGACATCGCCGTGGTGCCGGTGCCGGGGCGCGAGGGCCAGACGCGGTGGCTGGTCGGCTATGGCATCGACCCGGGCGAGATGGCCCGCCGCCGCATGGCCCACCAGACCGGCGGGCAGCTGCTGATCGACACGGTCTCGGCGCAGGAGGCGCTGGTCTATCGCTGCCTGCCGGACAGCACCCTCACCTTCGTCAATGCCGCCTTCGCCCGCGCGGCCGGCTTCCCGCCGCACACGCTGCTCGGCCGCATGGCGCTGGAGGCGCTGGACCCGGAGGCCCGGCCCGAGCTGCTGCGCCAGCGCGCCCTGCTGAAGCCGGACGAGCCTCTCCGCAGCTACACGCTGCGCGCCCGCTCCGCCGGCGGCCGCCCCGGCTGGTGCCGCTGGACCGACATCGCCGCCTTCGACGCGGAAGGCCGGCTGGTCGAGATCCACGCCATCGGCCGCGACATCACCGAGGTGCAGGAGGCGCTGCTGCGCGTCTCGGAGAGCGAGCAGCGCTTCCGCGCGGTGGTGGACCATATTGCCGAGGGCATCGTGCTGACCGATGCATCCGGCCATATCGTCTATGCCAACCACAAGGTGGCGGAGATCCTGGGCTGGGAGGCGGAGGCGCTGCACGGCCGCCACATCCGCCATCTCTCCGCCCCGCAGGAGCGCGGGGATGGCGCCTTCGCCCTCGACCCCTACCTGCACCGCCAGATCGGCCCGCCGCAGCCGGGTGAGATGGAGCAGGAAGGCTTCGTGCGGCACCGCGACGGACGGATGCTGCGCATCCATCTCCGTCTCAGCGGCATCGAGCTGGACGGCACGCCGCACTACATCGGCGTCATCCGCGACAACACCGCCATCCACGAGGCGCAGCAGCGCATCGAGCGGCTGGCCTTCAACGACGAGCTGACCGGCCTGCCGAACCAGCGCCGCCTGAAGGAGGAGCTGGCGCAGCAGCTCGACCGCGCGGAGACGCGGCCCAGCCTGCTGCTGGTGGACCTCGTCGATTTCAGCGCGCTGAACAACACCATCGGCTTCGCCGCCGGCGACCGGATGCTGCGCGCGGCGGCACGGCGCATCGCCCGCGTGCTGCCGCACGACAGCCTGCTGGCGCGCTTCGGCGCCGACCGCTTCGTCGTGCTGCTGCGCGACACGCCGGAGCCGGAGATGGCGCAGATCCTGGCCGGGCGGATCGCCGTCTCGGTGGAGGGCGCGGCGCCGGAGGGGGTGCCGGACAGCAGCTTCCGCCTGCCGCCGGTGACCATCGGCATCGCCATGGCGCCGCAGGACGACACCCGCGCCGACGGGCTGCTGGAAGCCGCCGAGATCGCCCTGCTGGACGCCAAGCAGCGGGCCCCGGGCAGCGTGCGCAGCTTCGTCGGCGCCATGCGGGCCACCGCCGCCCGCCGCTTCTCCACCGCGCAGGGGCTGCGCCGGGCGCTGGACCAGGGCGGGCTGTTCATCGAGATCCAGCCGCGCTTCACCGCCCTCCAGCGGCGGCTGACCGGCGGCGAGGCGCTGGTGCGCTGGCGCCGCGAGGATGGCCGGCTGATCCCGCCGAACGACTTCATCCCGCTGGCCGAGGAGACGGGGCTGATCCAGCCGCTGACGGAATTCGTCTTCGAGCAGGTGATGCCGCTGCTCTCCCGCCTGCCGCCGGGGCAGCGCCTGTCGATGAACTTCCCCCCCACCCAGCTCGCCCGGCAGAACCTGGCCGCCTCGCTCATCGCGCGGCTGGCGCGCCACGGCGTGCCGGGGGACCGGCTGGGCGTCGAGCTGACGGAAAGCGCGCTGATCGGCGGTCCCGGCCTGCTGGACGAGAACCTGCGCAGCCTGCAGCAGCAGGGCTGCAGCGTGGCGATTGACGATTTCGGGACGGGCTATTCCTCCCTCTCCCGCCTGCGCCACCTGCCGATCAACGAGTTGAAGATCGACCGCATCTTCATCCGCGACGCGGCGCGCGACACGGCGGGGGTGGTGTTCCTCCAGGCCATCGGCGCCATGGCCAAGGCGCTGGACCTGCGGCTGGTGGCGGAAGGGGTGGAAACCGAGTCAGAGCTGGAGCAGGCGCGCAGCATCGGCTGCCACGAGATCCAGGGCTGGCTCTGGGGGCGGCCGATGTCGCCCGAGGCCTTCCTCGGCCTGTGCGGCGAGGCCAGCGCCCCGGTCGCGGCCACCACCCCCTGAAGGGGCGCCTGGCCGCGGCCGGGCCCGCCTTCAGGCTGCCTGGCGCTGGCTGCGGCCCAGCTCGGCGGCCAGATAGGCGGCCAGGGCGCCCGAGCCGGAGCGCGGCGTGCCGGCCAGGCCCGCCGCTTCCTCGGCCCCGGCATTGTAGTTGGTGTTGGTGTTGACGTCGTAGACCAGCACCTGCCCGGCCTCGTCGCGGATGAACTCGATGCCCGCCACGTCGATGCCGCTGCGCGCCAGGAAGCCCTCCAGCCGGCTGCGCAGCGCCGGCTCGATGCCCTCCGGCAGCACGCGGAAGCGCGGCGCGGGCGCCGGGGCGGCCAAGGGGGCGGCGGGGCTGGCGGGGCAGAAGGCGTCGCCGACCGCGCACACCTCGGCCGGGCACAGCTCGAAGCCGGCGGTGGTGTCCACCTCCACCGCGTAGACGAAGCGGCCGCCGACGAACTCGGCGCGGGTGATCACCGGGCGCGGGGCGCGGATGTAGTCCTGCAGCAGCCAGATGCCATCCACCGGCGCCTCGTCGGCCGGGGCGTCCTCCAGATGTGCGGCGAGCTGCTCGACCGAGGCGAAGAGCCGCACGCCCAGCCCCTTGCCGCCGCGGTTGGGCTTCAGGATGACCGGGCCGGGCGCGAAGTGCCGGCGCGCGGCCTCGACCAGCGCCGCGGCGTCGTCCTGCACCATGACGGTGCGGGGGATGGTCAGCCCGGCCTGCTCCAGCGCCGCATACTGGCGTGCCTTGCTCACTTCCAGGTCCAGCGCGGCGGAGCCGTTCACCACGCGGCGGCCATGCCGCGCCAGCCAGGCGAGCACGCCGGCCGTCAGCTCGGCGGCGTAGCGGTGCCCGCGCGTGTGCGAGGAGGCGCTCATCCGGTTGTAAAACACGCCCTCCGGCGGTGGTTCGGAGAGGTCGAAGGTGCCGCGCGAGAGGTCCATCTCCGCCCAGGGCAGGCCGATCCGGTCGAAGGCTTCCGCCAGCGGCGGCAGCCAGAGGGGGTTCTCGTGGATGACGTGAATTCTGGACATGACGATACCCCTCGGGGAATGGTGCTTGAAGCAATATACCACATAGAATGGTGGTATTTGTCAAACACCCATATTCCCTCGCGGCTTCCCGCGTCCGCCCCCCTATGGGCGGGGTGGCCGGCTCAGAGCGCGCCGGCCTTGCCGCCCCATGCCGCCAGCAGCGCCTCCTCCGGCAGCCGCCCCTCGAACCAGAGGCTGGCGCAGACGCGGGACATTGCGGCGCCGTCATGCCCGATATGCGGCACGTCCACGAGCTGCCACCGGCACTCCATGCCAAGCCGCGCCGCCGCCTCGCGCCCGGCGCGGAGGTAGTTGTGCGCGCGGGCGAAGCGGTGCGGCCCCTGCGCCACGGCGGCGGGCTGGGCGGGCAGGCTGGGGCCGGAGGTCTCGGTGTCCTGCTTGCCGGCCAGGATCAGCAGCGGATAGGCCAGCAGGCGCCGCAGCGCCGCCTCGTCCAGCCCGATGCCGCCCAGCCCCTCGGGGAAGGGCTGCTCCAGCACCGGCAGGGTGTACCAGCCGGGGTTGCCGACCGCGACGGCCTCGAAGGCCTCGTGCGGCTGGGTGGCCAGCAGGCGATGGCCGAACTGCCCGCCCGCCGAATGGCCGAACAGCCGCGCCTTCTCCCGCCGCGTGACGCCGGCCGCGCGCAGCAGGCCGAACACCCGCGCCGGCACCGCATAGCCCCATTCCGCGCGCGGCCGCACCTGCCCCTCCGCGCCGAGCACATGGCCGTTGTTGTAGAGCTCGGCGCCCGGATAGGCCTCGTTGCTGAAGGTGGGGGCCACGATCAGCAGGCTGTGCCGCTCGGCGGCCTCGATCCAGAAGTCGCGGTACTCGTCGCCATTGCGGTCCATGCCGTGCTGCACCAGCACCACCGGGCTGTCCGGCGTGAAGCCCTGCGGGCGGTAGGTGTGCAGCACCAGCGGGCGGGTGGCGTCGCCCGCCGCGTCGGTGAAGGGGATGGCCTGGCGGCCCGGCGCGGCGAGGGCCTGGGCGAGGGTGTCCTGGAACGGCATGTCGGTATCCTGGGGCTGCGGAGACAAGGCGGGCGGGGTGGCGCGGGGCCTCACGGCGCCGCCGTCACCTCCATGGCCGAGGTGCTCTGGTCCACCCGGCCGCCATAGGCGAGGCCCTTGCGGAAGGCCCAGACGGCGTTCTCGAAATGCACCGGGATGACGGGCATCTGCTCCACCGCGACCTGGCTCGCCTCGCGCAGCAGGCCGGCGCGCGCCGCCTCGTCCATGGTGGCCATGGCGCGCATCGCCGGGCCGTCGAAGCGCGGCTCGGACCAGCCGCCATAGTTGCTGGTGCCGAGGCCGCGCTCGCGGTCGGTGGTCATCAGCCAGGAGCGGAAGAACATCAGCGTCTCGGCGGCGTCGGCCGACCAGCCGCCCATGGAGACGCTGAACTCC
Source organism: Teichococcus aestuarii (assembly GCF_042651065.1). NCBI lineage: Bacteria > Pseudomonadati > Pseudomonadota > Alphaproteobacteria > Acetobacterales > Roseomonadaceae > Roseomonas > Teichococcus aestuarii. The sequence continues at coordinate 175,191 of NZ_JBHSCH010000001.1, read as the reverse complement.
CGCTTGCCGCGCCGGCCGAAGAAGACGGAGCTCGGCATGGCGTCCAGCTCCACCTTCACGCCGATGCGCTGCCAGAACTGCGCCACCACCTGCGCCAGCCGGGCATCGTTGATGTAGCGGTTGTTGGTGGCGTGGAAGGTGAGCGCGAAGCCGTTCGGATAGCCGGCCTCGGCCAGCAGGGCACGGGCGCGGGCGGGGTCGTGGGGCAGCACGGGCAGGCCGGGGATGGTGCCGGCCATGCCCTCAGGCAGGTACTGCCCGGCGGGGGTGGCGACGCCGTCCATCACCCGCTCCTGCACCGCCTTGCGGTCGATGGCGAGCGAGAGGGCCTGCCGCACCCGCGCGTCGCGCAGCGGGTTCTCGCCCTGCCCGCCATTGACGAAGGGGCTGGGGCTGCGGGCGGTGTCGAGCTGCAGGAAGATCAGCCGCGTGGTGGGCTTGGTGGAGAGCGCGAAGCCGGGGTTCTCGCGCAGGCGCGGCAGGTCGCCGGTGGCGGGGCTCTCGATCAGGTCGTGGTCGCCGGCCAGCAGCCCGGCCAGGCGCGGCCCGGCGGCGGTGACGGGGGTGAGACGCACCGCCTGCCAGTGCGGCTTCGCGCCCCAATGCCCGTCATTGCGCTCCAGCTCGATGGCGCCGGCGCGGCTGTAGCTGCGCAGCCGGTAGGGGCCGGTGCCGATGGCGGCGCTGCCATCGTTGAACTGCGCGGCGGAGGGCCAGGCGCCCTCATGCCCGCACTTCTCCCCGGCGGCGAAATCCATGGCCGCGCCGCCCACGAGGGTGCGGGGCAGGATGGCGACATTCGAGAGGTCGTTCAGCAGCAGCGGCTCCGGCGCGCGGGTGCGCAGGCGCAGCGTGTGCGAATCCACCACCTCCAGCGCGGCGATGGGCCGCACGAGGCGGGAATAGGACTGCACCACCTCGGATTCGTTGTTCAGCACGCGGCAGAAGCTGAACACCACATCCTCCGCGCCGAAGGGCGCGCCGTTGTGGAAGCGCACGCCCTCGCGCAGGTGGAAGCGCCAGGTGAGGTCGTCCTCCCGCTCCCATCGCGTGGCGAGGGCGGGCTGCACGCGCAGATCGGCATCCAGCGCGGTGAGGGATTCGAAGACGTGCCGGCGCAGCGTGTTGTTGGGCGTGAGCGCGTAGTTGTGCGGGTCGGCCGAGGTGGTCTCGGCGGAGAGGGCCACGCGCAGCGTCTGCGCCTGCGTGGTGGGCGCGGCCAGGAATCCGCCCAGCGCCAGGGCCGGCAGCAGGGCGAGGCGCGCGGCCCCGCTGTTCAGGGCGTGACGGAAACCGGGCATGGCGCTTCTCCTGGCAGATGACGAGCCAGAAAAAGCACCGAATGGCGGGGCGGACCAGGGTGGCCGGACAAGAAAACCACGCAAGAAAAAACGGGGCGCCGGCTTTCCGCCAGCGCCCCGTTTCCTGTTGGTAGTGGTGGGCGGACTTGAACCGCCGACCCCGGCATTATGAGTGCCGTGCTCTAACCAGCTGAGCTACACCACCGCAGAGATCCGAGCCGTCGCCGTGTGGCGCTGCCCGGGTGGCGCGCGATTTAGGCGGCCTCGCCGGCGCTGTCAATCGCCTCTTCGTTGCGGCGGATGAAGCCGCCGCCGAGCACCCGGTCGCCATCGTAGAGCACACAGCCCTGGCCCGGCGCGGCGATGGCCGGCGCCGCCAGGCGCACGCGCAGCAGGCCAGTGGCGGCGTCCCACACGGCGGTCGCGGGCTGCGGCACCTCGCGGGCGCGCAGCTTCACCTGGCACGCCAGCGGCGCCGTGGGCGGCGCCACCAGCCAGTTCACGTCGCCGGCCAGCACATGCTCCGAGGCCAGGGCGCCGCGGGGCGCCACGACCACGCGGCGGCGCGGCGCATCGAGGGCGGTGACATAGAGCGGCTCCTCGCCATCGCGCGAGGCCATGCCCAGGCCCCGCCCCTGCCCCACCGTGTAGCGCGCGATTCCCTGGTGGGTGCCGAGTACCCTTCCATCCGCGTGCTCGATGGTGCCGGGCTCGGCGGCCTCGGGGCGCAGCTTGGCCACCACCTCGTGGTAGCTGCCCTTGGGCACGAAGCAGATGTCCTGGCTGTCCGGCTTCTCGGCGACGGCGAGGCCGAGCCGCACCGCCTCCGCCCGCACCTCGGCCTTGGAAGCGTAGCCGCCGAGCGGGAAGCGGCTGAAGGCCAGTTGCTCCGGCGTGGTGGCGAAAAGGAAATAGGACTGGTCCCGCGCCGGGTCGGCGGCGCGGCGCAGCTCGGGGCCGTCCGGCCCCTCCACCCGCCGCACGTAGTGGCCGGTGGCCAGCGCCTCGGCACCGAGATCGCGCGCCAGCAGGAACAGGTCCTGGAACTTCACCGTCTGGTTGCAGCGCACGCAGGGGATGGGCGTCTCGCCGCGGGCGTAGGCGCTCGCGAAATCCTCGATCACCGCGTCGCGGAAGCGGCTCTCCCGGTCCAGCACGTAGTGCGGGATGCCGAGGCGGTCCGCCACGTCGCGCGCGTCGTGGATGTCCTGGCCGGCGCAGCAGGCGCCCTTCTTCTCCACCGCCGCGCCATGGTCGTAGAGCTGCAGCGTGGCGCCGATCACCTCGTGCCCCTGCTCCTTCAGCAGCCCGGCGACGACGGAGGAATCGACACCCCCCGACATGGCGACGAGCACCCTCATGGCGCGGCGTCCAGCCCCATCTGCCAGAAGTCGCATTCCAGCCGGGCGGCCTCGGCGAAGGTGGCGGAGAGCACGGGCAGGCGCGCCGCGCCGCCATGGCTCACGCCCAGCGCGTCGATCCGCTCGGCGGCGGCACGGGCCAGCGCCTGGTAGCCGGGGGCGCTGTAGGTGTCGATCCAGCTCTGGTAGGGGTTGCCCTCCCGCATCCGGCCGGGATGGGCGGCGATGCGCAGCGCGATCTCGCCATAGCCGATGGTGCAGGGGGCGAGCGCCACCTCAAGGTCGAGAATGTCGCCCGCCATGCCGCGGTCCAGCACCCAGCGCGTGTAGCAGACGGTCTGCGGCGCCTCGGCCTCGCGCAGCACATCGGCTTCCGAGAGGCCCCAATCGGCGCAGTAGCGGAGGTGCATCTGCATCTCGGCCAGCAGGGCGTTGAGCCCGGCGGCCTTGCCGCGCATCGCCTCCAGGCTCTCAGCCTTGAAGGCGGCCAGCGCCTTGGCGCGGGCGAACTGGATCAGGAACAGCCAGTCCTGCACCAGGTAGCGGCGGAAGGCGGGCAGCGGCAGCGTGCCCTCGGCCAGCCCCTGCACGAAGGGGTGCCAGCAATAGGAATCCCACCGCCCGGCGCAGTGCTCGCGCAGCCGGTTGGTCAGGCCGTCGGGGGCGCCGTAGGGCGATGGGAACATGGGCCTCTGCTTCAGCTCGCGTTGCGGGTGCCGGCGGGCAGCCTCACGACGAGGCCGTCCAGCTCCTCGGTCATGATGAGCTGGCAGCCGAGGCGGGAGGTTTCCTGCAGGTCGAAGGCGAGGTCGAGCATGTCCTCCTCGTCCTCGGTCGGGCCGGCGAGCTTCCCGAACCATTCGCCGTCCACGATCACGTGGCAGGTGGAGCAGGCGAGGCTGCCCTCGCAGGCACCCTCGATGTCCACGTCGTGCTTGTGCGCGATCTCCAGCACCGAGAGGCCCAGCGGCGCCTCGACCTCGCGGCGCGAACCATCGCGCTCGATGAACGTCATCTTCGGCATCGCCGTCGTCTACTCCGCCGCATCCTGGGTTTCGGAAAGCGCGTGGCGCCACGCATCGGCGAGCAGGGCCGCCGCACGGTCCACGTCGGGGGGCGAAGTAAAGCGCCCGATGCCGATCCGCAAGGTCGCGGCCGCCTGCGAGTCGGTGAGGCCGAGCGCGCGCAGCACATAGGAAGGCTCGACCTCGGCCGAGGAACAGGCCGAGCCGGTGGAGACGCTGACCCCCTCCAGCCGCGCCAGCATGGCCTGGGCCGAGACGCCGCCGGGGAAGGTGATGTTGAGGTTGCCTGGCACCTGACGTGAAGCGTCGCCGTTCAGCATGAGGCCCGGCACCGCCTCCGAAAGAGCGGCGAGGAAGCGGGCGCGCTGGGCGGCGATGCGGCCACGCTCCAGCAGCCCCTCGGCGCGGGCGATGCGCGCGGCCTCGCCGAAGCCCACCAGCAGCGGCGCCGGGAGCGTGCCGGAGCGCAGCCCCCGCTCCTGCCCGCCGCCCGAGAAGAGCGGCGCGAGCCGCACGCGCGGGCGGCGCCGCACATAGAGCGCCCCCACCCCCTTCGGCCCGTAGATCTTGTGGGCGGAGAGCGAGAGCAGATCCACGCCCAGCTCCGCCACGTCGAGCGGGATGCGCCCGGCGGCCTGGGCGGCATCGGTGTGGAACAGCGCCCCCGCCGCCTTGGCGATCGGCACCAGCGCCGCGAGGTCCTGCGCCACGCCGATCTCGTTGTTCACCGCCATCACCGAGACCAGCAGCGTCGGCGCCGCCGCCAGCGCGGCGCGCAGCGCCTCCGGCTCCAGCAGCCCGCCGGGGCCGACCGGCAGCACCACCGGCTCGAACCCCTCCGCCGCGAGGTCCCGCACGCTCTCCAGCACGCATTTGTGCTCGGTCGCCACCGTGACGATGCGGCGCCGGTCGCTGCCCTGCCCCCGGGCGAAGCGGGCCGCGCCCTTGATGGCGAGGTTGTTGGATTCGGTCGCGCCCGAGGTGAAGACGATCTCGCGCGGCTCGGCGCCGACCAGCGCCGCCACATGGCCACGCGCCTCCTCCACCGCCGCCTCCGCCGCCCGGCCGAGGGCATGCTCCACGCTGTGCGGGTTGGCGAAGTTCTGCTCCCACCAGGGGCGCATGGCCGCCAGCACGCGCGGATCGGGCGGCGTGGTGGCGTGGTTGTCCAGGTAGATGGGGCGGGTCGGTGCGGACATGGCGCGAATATGGGCCACCGCCCGCCAGGGTGGAAGGGCGGGGCGGGAATACCACCGCCCCGCCCGGCACATTACCTTATTTGCCGGGAGTGATCTCCCGCACGCCGCACCAGTCGGCGATGAAGGCGGCGATGGTCAGCGTCGTCTTGCGCAGGCTGTCGAGGTTGGTGCGCTCGTCGAAGCCGTGGTTGCCCTCGCCGGAGGGGCCGTAGCAGAGCGCCGGCATGTTGTAGTAGCGGCCATAGTAGCGGGTGTCGTTCACCGCCGTGGTGATGCGCTCCTGCATCGCCTCGCCGAACACCGACTGGTGCACGGCGCCGAGGATGGCCTCCGCCTCGGTGCCCGGCTCCTGCACGAAGCCGTCCGCCTGGAAGCCGTGCCAGGTCACCTCGGGCGGGTTGTTGGCCAGGAAGGTGTCGCCGGCGCGGCTGTCCTGGATGCAGCGCTCCACCGCCGCCATGGCATCCTTCACCTCGGTGCTGGGCAGCAGGCCGATGCGGCAATCCACCTCGCACCAGGAGGGGGTGGAGCTGGCCCAGTCGCCGCCACGGATGATTCCGGGGTTGAACTTGACCGGGTCCTGGATGGAGGCATACCAGCGGTCGGACTTCGCCGCCTCGTTCACCACCTTGGTGTGCTGCTGCAAGGCCTGGATGATGTGCAGCGCGGAGAGGATGGCGTTGGTGCCGGTCTGCGCCTGCGCCACATGCACCGGCACGCCGCGCACGCGGATGCGGAACCACAGCGTGCCGGTATGGGCGCGCGTCATGGTGTGGCCGGTGGGCTCGGGGATCAGGCAGGCCTCGGCGCGGTAGCCGCGCGCCAGGGTGGCCAGCGCGCCGTTGCCGGTGCTCTCCTCCTCCGTCACCGTCTGCACATGCACGTCGGCGGCGGGCTCCAGCCCGGCGGCCTTCAGCGCGTCCATGGCGAAGATCATGCAGGCGACGCCCGCCTTCATGTCGTTGGCGCCGCGGCCATAGAGCCAGCCATCGCGCACCACGCCGGCATAGGGCGGGTGGGTCCACATCTCGGCGGGGCCTTCCGGCACCACGTCGATATGCCCCTGCAGGATCAGGCTGCGGCCGGTGGGGTCCTTGGCGCGGTGCGTGGCCACCACCTGCACGGAGCCGGCGGGGTCCACATCGACCATCGGCGCCGCCTTCTCATGCGCCTCCAGCGGCGTCTCGGCGATGGTGAAGCGGTCCACCGCATAGCCGCGGCCGGCCATCTGGCGCGCCATCCAGTCCTGCAGCGGCGCCTCGCGGCCGCGCAGGCTGGGGAAGCGCACCAGCTCGGTCAGGAAGGCGACCTCCTTGTCGAAATTGGCGTCGACGGCTTGGCGCAGGCGGTCCAGCACGGATTGCTCGGGCATGATCTTCTCCGGTCTCAGCGGCTGACGGGGGTGGCGAACAGGGCGGTGGTGTCCCAGTTCGGGCTCGGCTCGTAGGTCAGGCGGTCCTTGCGGGCGGCCCAGTTGACGCGCAGGTAGAAGACCGGGATTACCGCCTTGTCCTGCACCGCCACGCGCATCGCCTCGGTGGTCAGTGCCTGGCGGCGGGCGGGGTCCATGGTGCGCATCGCCTCGCCGATCGGGCGGTCCAGCGCCGGGTTGGAGTAGCGCTGGCGATTGAAGGGGCCGTTGCCGGCCTCCGGGTCGCGCGTCATCACCACCTGGCGCAGCGTGTTGGCCGCCAGGTTCGAGGTGTAGGTGGTCATGAACAGCGCGAAGTCGCGGTTGGTGGCGCGGGTGAAGAAGTTGGCCGGCGGCAGCACCTCAACCTGGGTCTCGACGCCGACGCGGCTGAAGCCCTGCGCGATGGCCTGGAGCACGTCGCCATCGCTGGTGAAGAAGCCGTTCGGGCCGTGGATGGTCATGCGGAAGCCGTCCGGATAGCCGGCCTCGGCCAGCAGCTTCCGCGCGCGGGCCACGTCATACTCCAGGGGCGGCAGGCCGGGCGCGCGGTCGGCCACGGCGGGGGGCGCGAACTGCTCGGCCGGCGCGCCCTGCCCGGCCAGCAGCCGGTCCACGATGCCCTGGCGGTTGATGCCGAGCGAGAGCGCCTCGCGCACGCGCGTGTCGCGCAGCGGGTTCTTCGCCAGCGGGCGGCCCTGCTTGTCGGTGATGAAGGGGGCGTTCTCGCGGTCGCTGTCGGGGAAGAGATAGGCGGTGCCGTAGCTCTCCGTGCCATAGACCTCGATGGCCGCCTCGCGCTTCAGCCGCGCCACGTCCTGCACCGGCACGCTGTCGATCAGGTCCACCTCGCCGGCGAGGATGGCAGCGACGCGCGCGCCGGAATTGGAGACGTAGCGCGTCTCCACCTTGTCCCAGCCCGGCTTGCCGCCATGGAAACCGGGGTTGGCCTCCAGCGTCAGCCGCTCGTTCAGGATGAAGCCGGCATAGCGGTAGGCGCCGGTGCCGATCGCCAGCTTGCCGGTGTTGAAGCCGCCCGTTGTGGCATCCGCATGGATGCTGCGGGAGAGCATCATGATGCGCGTCAGGTCGTAGTCGAGGAACGGGTTGGGCTGGTGCGTGTGGATGCGCACCGTCACCGGGTCCACCACCTCGACCGACTTGATGCTGCGCACGTAAGGCGTGAACGGCCCCGGGCTGTTCGGCACGTTCGGCACGCGGTTGAAGGTGAAGGCCAGATCCTCCGCCCCGAAGGGCGTGCCGTCGTGGAAGCGCACGCCGGGCTTGAGCTTGATCTCCCAGGTCAGGTCGTCGACCACGCGCCAGGATTCGGCGAGGCCCGGCACCAGCTTGCCGTTGTTCGCCTCGTTGATCAGCGGATCGAAGATCTGCCGCAACGCCATGTTGTTGTTGTTGGTCGAATGGTAGTGCGGGTCCAGCGCGCTGGGCGAGGTCATCGCGGCGATGGTCAGCGTGTTGGCCGAGGCGGCGGCAGGCAGTGCGGCGAGGCAACCCAGCGTGGCGCAGGCAGCCCAACGGGCGGCGAAACGCATCATGGTCCTGTCTCCCTGTTGTCACGGAGACGCTAGCACGCGCTCAAGACCCAGCCAGGGCGGTTCGTTCCATCCGCGAACTTTCCCGTGAGCGCCTGCAAACTCGCAGGGCGACACATGCCGCGCGCGGGCCGCGTTCCGCGATGGGGCGCGCCATGCGATACATCGCCCTCCCCTCCCGCCCCGGCGTGGCGCGACCATATCCGGCGGCATGCTCCCTCCCCACGCTGCACGCCGCTCCGTCCTGCTGGCCCTGCCCGCCCTGCTGCTCGCGCGCCAGGCCAGGGCCGCACCGGGCGCATTCGCCGCGGCGCTGGAGCAGGCGGCCGCCATGCCGCAGCTGCGCACGCTGATCGTGGCGCGCGGCGGCACGGTGCTGCTGGAGCGCCGCTTCAACGGGCCGCCGCCGGAGCGCCCGGTGAACGTGAAATCCGTCTCCAAGGCGGTCATCGCCGCGCTGGTGGGCGCCGCCATCGCGCGCGGCGTGCTGGAGGGGACGGAGCAGCGCATCGCGCCCCTGCTGCGCGCCAGCCTGCCGCGCGACGCCGACCCGCGGCTGGCGCAGGTCACCATCGGCCATCTTTTGTCCATGCAGGCGGGGCTGGAGCGCACCTCCGGCCCCTATTACGGCGCCTGGGTGACGAGCCGGGATTGGGTGCGCGCCGCCCTCGCCCGCCCCTTCGTGGCCGATCCGGGCGGGCCGATGCTCTATTCCACCGGCAATTCGCACCTGCTCTCGGCCATCCTGACGCGGCGCACCGGGCGCAGCACCCTGGCGCTGGCGCGGGACTGGCTCGGCGGGCCGCTCGGCATCGAGATCCCGCCCTGGCCGCGCGACCCGCAGGGAATCTATTTCGGCGGCAACGACATGCTGCTCTCGCCCCGCGCGCTGCTGCGCTTCGCCGAGATGCACCGCCAGGGCGGACGCTGGCAGGGTGCCGAGGTGCTGCCCGAGGCCTGGGTGCGGGCCTGCTGGACACCGCGCACCCGTTCCGTCTTCACCGGCGACGCGCATGGCTATGGCTGGTTCCTCGACCAGCCCGGCGGCGAGGAGCGCGCCTATGCCTGGGGCTATGGCGGGCAGATGGCGCATGTGCTGCCGGGGCTCGAGGCCAGCATCGTCATGACCTCGGACCCGGACCAGCCCTCGGGCGGTGCCGGCGGCCATGCGCGCGCGCTGCACGCGCTGATGGAGGAGGCCCTCATCCCCGCCCTGCGCGCGGCCTGAGCCCCGGCGGGCCACAACGAAAAGGGGCCGGAGGCTTGTGCCATCCGGCCCCTTTGCGGGCTTTGCAGCGTTGTCGAGGCCGGGCGGTCAGTCGGCCGCCATGGCCATCCGGGCGCGGTTCAGCATGGTGCGCACATGGTCCTCGGCGGCGTTGGCCACCTTCTCCGTCTGTTCGGCGGTGAAGACGTGCCCGGCGCCTTCCTGCACGCGGTAGTCGATGGCGATGCCGCGCTGCGTGTTCAGCTTGTCCACCAGCTTGCGGACGGAGGATTCCGGCACCAGCTCGTCCTCGGCCCCGTGCAGGATCAGCCCGGAACAGGGGCATGGCGCAAGGAAGCCGAAATCGTAGTGGCTGGCCGGGGTGGAGATGGAGACGAAGCCGCCCATCTCCGGCCGCCGCATCAGCAGCTGCATGCCGACATAGGAGCCGAAGGAATAGCCGGCCACCCACAGCATCGAGGCGTTCGGGTTCACCGCCTGCAGGAAGTCGAGCGCCGCGGCGGCGTCCGAGATCTCGCCGATGCCGCCATCGTAGCGGCCCTGGCTGCGGCCCACGCCGCGGAAGTTAAAGCGCAGGGTGGAGAAACCCATATTCTGGAAGCGCGTATAGAGCGCATGCACCACCCGGTTGTTCATGGTCCCGCCATGCAGCGGGTGCGGGTGCAGCACCAGCGCCACAGGGGCATTGGGCTGCTTCGCGTGGTGGTAACGACCCTCCAGCCGGCCATCAGGCCCGGCAAACATCACCTCAGGCATCGTCCCCTTGCATCCAGTGCGGTGGGCGCGGCAGCGCCCGGTTGGGAAACCATGATGGCCCGTCGGTCCCCGCAGGGCGGCCGGGCCGGCCAAAGGCACTGCCCCCACAGGGGGCTGTTCAGCACAGACCGGGCTCACCCTTCCGGCGGCCAATGTTGACTCGCACAGTCGGGATCAATAGCTTCCCTCTCCACGGCAAGTGCGCCGTGGGCGTCTGGCGTCCGTCATGCCTTTGTCGTCCCGGGGCAGGCTTCCGCTCCCCGCGACGCGATCAATATAGGCAACACATCGTCGCTTTCATAACGGAATTCATGTCATGGGCATCAGCCCGGTGTGGCTTTCTTGCTAGCCGCCCCTGAGCGGCCCGATCCGGTTCAGACAGGAAGAACCGATTGATGCGCCTGTCTACACGTGGACGATACGCTGTCATGGCAATGGTCGAGCTGGCCGCGCGCGCGCGAGGCCAGCCCCCGGTGGATGACAGCCATGCGGCAGGCGCAGATGTCATTTCGGCCCGGGAGCGGCCCGTCAGCCTGTCCGAGATAGCCCAGGCGCAATGCCTCTCGGTCGCCTATCTGGAGCAGCTCTTCGCGCGGCTCCGGCGCGCCGGGCTGGTCGCCTCGGCCCGCGGGCCGGGGGGCGGCTACCGCCTGGCCCTGGCGCCGGAGAGCATCGCCATCGGCACCATCATCGACGCCGTGGACGAGCCGATCGTCGCCACGCGCTGCGAGGAAGGCTCGCCCGGCTGCCTCGCCGGCAAGCGCTGCCTGACGCACGATCTGTGGCACGAGCTGGGGGAGCAGATCCGCCTCTTCCTCCAGCACACCACCCTGCTGGACGTGGTGGAGGGCCGGGTCTGCGGCCGCGCCATCCCACCGGCCCAGGAAGCCCCCTCGAAGCCGGCATGAGCGCGCCCTCCCTCTACCTGGATGCCAACGCCACGGAGCCGCTGCGCCCCGAGGCGCGGCAGGCCGTGCTGGCGGCGCTGGAGCTGACCGGCAACCCCTCCTCCATCCATGCCGAGGGCCGCGCGGCGCGGCAGCTGCTGGAACAGGCGCGCGCCACCATCGCCGCCCGCTTCGGCGGCCGGCCGCGGGACCTCGTCTTCACCGCCGGCGCGACCGAGGCCAATGCCCTGGCGCTGCACGGGCTGGGCGCCGGCCGGCGCATCCTGGCCGGCGCCACCGAGCACCCGGCCATCCTGCGCGCCGGGCCGGCGGTGGAGACCCTGCCCGTGCGGCCGGACGGCACGCTGGACCTCGCCGCGCTGGAGGCCGCCCTGGCCACGGGCGGCCCCGCCCTGGTCTGCCTGATGGCCGCCAACAACGAGACCGGCGTGCTGCACCCGCTGGCCGAGGCCGCGGCGCTGTGCCGCGCCCATGGCGCGCTGCTGCATGTGGACGCGGTGCAGGCCGCCGGCCGCCTGCCGGTGACGCTGGAAGGGCTGGGCGCTGATTCGCTCGCCCTCTCCGCCCACAAGCTGGGCGGGCCGAAGGGGGCCGGCGCGCTGCTGCTGCGGCCGGGGCTGGACATTCCGGCGCTGCTGCCGGGCGGCGGGCAGGAGCGCGGCCGGCGTGGCGGCACCGAGGCACTGCCCGCCCTCGCCGGCTTCGCCGCCGCCGCGGCGCAGCTGGAGCCGGAGGAGGCCGGGCGCCTCGCCGCGCTGCGGGACGCCATCGAGGCCGGCGCCGGCCTGCCGGTGGCGGGCGGCGCGGCGCCGCGCCTGCCCAACACCGCCTGCCTGGTGCTGCCCGGCGTGCCCGCCGAGACGCAGGTGATCGCGCTGGATCTCGCCGGGGTGCGGGTTTCCTCCGGCGCCGCCTGCTCCTCGGGCAAGGTGGGGCCGAGCCCGGTGCTGCGCGCCATGGGGCTGGAGGCCGACGCGGCCTGCGCCATCCGCGTCTCGCTGCCCTGGAACGCGGCACCAGACGCCGCCACCCGCTTCCTCGCCGCGCACGCGGCGATGCGCGCCCGGCTGCGGCCGCGCGGCGCCTGAGCCGCGCGGCCCCGGAGGGGGCGGCACGGAGTCAGGCGGTCAGGCGCCCCCCCGTCAGCGGCTCCGGCGTGCCGGTGGTGCCGGGATAGGTCAGCGGCAGGCCCTTCGCCACCCGCGCTGCCAGCACGCCGAAGGCCTGGGCTTCCAGCGCGTCGCCATCCCAGCCGGCCACCTCCACCGGGCGCACCGGCTCGGCCAGGGCGCTGGCCAGGGCGCGCATCAGCGCCGGGTTGCGCCGGCCGCCGCCGGCCACCAGCCATTGCCGCGGCGGCTCGGGGAAGTGCCGGCCCGCCGCCGCCACGGCGCAGGCGCAGAACGCCACCAGCGTCGCCGCGCCATCGGCCGGGGAGAGCTCGGCCGCGCCCGCCTCGCGCAGCGCGCGGTCGAAATCCAGCCGGTCCAGCGATTTGGGCGGCGGCGCGGCGAGGTAGGGATGCGCCAGCAGCCGCCCCAGCACCGCGCCATCCGGCTGCCCGGCGAGCGCCAGCCGGCCGTCCTTGTCATAGTCGGCGCCGGTGGCTCGGCGCGCCCAGTCGTCCAGCGGGCCGTTGGCGGGGCCGGTGTCGAAGGCCACCAATCGGTGGTCGGCGCCGATCCAGGTGACGTTGCCGACACCGCCCAAATTCAGGATGGCCAGCGGCTTCGGCAGGTCCGCCGCCATCACGGCATGGACGATCGGCACCAGCGGCGCCCCCTGCCCGCCCGCCGCCACGTCGGCGCTGCGGAAATCATGCGCGACGCGGAGGCCGGTGGCGCGCGCCAGCAGCGCGGCATCGCCAATCTGCCAGGTGCGGCCCTCGCCCGGCCGGCCCGCCGCCGGGCGATGCAGGATGGTCTGGCCGTGGAAGCCGAGCAGCTCGGCCGGCTGGCCGAGGCGGATCACCGCCTCGGCGTGGCGCTCCGTCACGCGCCGCTCGCAGTCGAGCAGGAAGGGGTCGTCGGCCGGCAGGTCGCCAGCCATGTCCAGCAGCTTCCGCAGGTCCCGCCGCAACTCCGGCTCGTAGGGCAGCGTCAGGCTCGGCCCCACCCGGCCGATCCGGTCTCCGTCGGTTTCAACCCACGCGGCATCCACGCCATCCAGCGAGGTGCCACTCATCAGACCAATGGTTCGCAGCATGGCGCGCACTGTGCTAGGGGCGCAGCGCCAGCGGAAGTCCCCCGGGGAACAACTCTTGGGGCCGGGCTGGGACATGAAGCGGACAAAGGCGACGATGGACGAGTTCCTGCATGTCGCGCGCGAGCGCGGCTACATCCACCAGGTGACGGACGAGGCGGCGATGGCCGCGCGCATGAAGCAGGGGCCGCTTCCCGCCTATGTCGGCTTCGACTGCACGGCTGACAGCCTGCATGTCGGCCACCTGCTCTCGATCATGATGCTGCGGCTGCTGCAGAAGACCGGGCACCGCCCGGTGGCGCTGCTCGGCGGCGGCACCACCCGCATCGGCGACCCCTCCTTCCGCGACGAGGCCCGCCCGCTGCTGACCGACGAGCAGATCGAGGTCAACAAGGCCGGCATCCGCAAGACCTTCGCCGCCTTCCTGTCCTTCGGCGAGGGCCCGACGGATGCGATGATGGTGGACAACAAGGACTGGCTGGACCAGCTCCTCTACATCCCCTTCCTGCGCGACATCGGCCGCCACTTCAGCGTCAACCGCATGCTGACGATGGACAGCGTGAAGCTGCGGCTGGACCGCGAGCAGCCGCTCTCCTTCCTCGAGTTCAACTACATGCTGCTGCAGTCCTACGACTTCCTGGAGCTGCGGCGGCGGCACGGGGTGGCGCTGCAGATGGGCGGCTCCGACCAGTGGGGCAACATCATCATGGGGGTGGAGCTGAACCGGCGCTGCGACGGCGCCGAGGTGTTCGGCCTGACCACGCCGCTGCTCACCACCGCCTCCGGCACCAAGATGGGCAAGACCGCCGGCGGCGCCGTGTGGCTGAACCCCGACCGCCTCGCGCCCTACGATTACTGGCAGTTCTGGCGCAACACGGAGGACGCGGATGTCGGCCGTTTCCTGGCGCTGTTCACCGAGCTGCCGATGGAGGAGGTGCGCCGCCTCGGCGCGCTGGCCGGCTCGGATGTGAACGAGGCCAAGAAGATCCTGGCCACCGAGGCCACCGCCCTGCTGCACGGGCGGGAAGCCGCCACGCTTGCCGCCGAGACGGCGCGCCGCGCCTTCGAGGAGGGCCAGGCGGCCGAGACGCTGCCCTCCATCGCCGCCCCCCTGCCGGCGCCGGCAATCGACCTCGCCGTGCAGGCGGGCTTCGCCGCCAGCAAGGGCGAGGCGCGCCGGCTGATCCGCCAGGGCGGGCTGCGGCTGAACGACGCCGCCATCACCGACGAGGCGCTGGAGGTTTCGGCGGCCGATCTGCGCGACGGCGCGGCCAAGCTCTCCGCCGGCCGCAAGCGCCACGTGCTGGTGCGCCCGGCCGCCTGACCGGTGCGGAACCCGGCCCGCGCCGGGTTCCGCGTCAGCGTTCCGCGGGTGGCGCTGGCTGCTGCCCCGGCGCGGCGCCGCCACCGAACAGCCCGCGCAGGAAGCCCGGCGTCAGCGCCGCCAGCGGGTTCACCGAGACGGCGGGGTCCTGCACCGGCCCGCGCATCCGCCAGGTGGCGGCGAACAGCCCGCCTCCCTGCTCCGGGCTGAACAGCCGCCCGAGCAGCGGGATCTGCCCCAGCAGCGAGTTGAGGACATAGGCGGGCACGATGGTGCCCTCCAGATCGATCGCGCCGCCATGCCGCGGGATGCTGCCCTTCGCCGTGACGCCGAGCGAGGCGGAGAAGGCGCGCGCCTCCTGCACGAACAGCGTCTCCGGCGTCAGCCGGAACGGCGCCACCATGCGGGAGAAGCTGAGGCCCGGGCCGCGCACCGCGTCGAACACGCCATAGACGGTGAGTGCCTGCAGCAGCTTGCCGATCCCCTCCGCCTCGCTGACAGAGAAATTCTCCATCTCCGCCGTGCCGCCGAGCGTCGCTCCCGGGGCGTTGCCCGGCCAGCGGCCGGTGACCGCCAGCCGCCCGCCCTGCACGGTGCGCAGCACGTCGAAGGCGCGCAGCAGGTCGCCGGCATTCTCGGCGTGCAGGCGCAGGGCGCGGCCCGCGCCATCCGGCGTCACCGCCACGTCGAAGCCGCCGCCCGGGCCGGTCTGGCCGGTGAAGCGGGCCTCGCGCAGCACGCCGCGTGCATCGGCCAGCGCACGGCCGGAGACACCGGCCAGTACGCGCCCCTCGCCCAGCCGCACCTGGTCGAACCGGCCTTCCACCGCCACGGGCGGGCCGTCGCCGCCGGCCGCGTCGCCACCGGCGGCGTCCTGCGCGGCCAGCGCCGGGCCGAGGTCCAGCACCGGCCCCTCCAGGCGGAAGCGCCAGGGCGTGCCGGGCCGCGCCGGGGGCCAGGCCTGCGCGGCGAAGCGGCCGGCGAAGATGGCGGCTTCCGTCACATCCACCCGCTCCGGCCGGCTGGCGGCGGCGAAGCCCACCCGCCCCCGCGCCGAGAGCGAGGGCGCGGTGACGCGGAAGCTCTCCACCGCCCGCAGCGATTCCCCCTCCACCCGCAGCTCGGCCTGGGCGGTGGCGGGCTGGCCGGGCGGCTTGCTCCAGGCGAAGGGGGTGAGCGTCATGCGGCTCTCGCGCAGGTCGCCATTGATGCTGACGCGCATGTCGCCGGCGCGGCGCTTCTCCATCACCGCCTGCACGCCGACCGGGCCGGCCACGAAGCCCTCCAGGTCCAGCCCGAAATCGGCGATGCGGGCGGCATCCGGCCTCGCCTCGGCGCGGATGCGCTCGACCACCTGGGTGGCGGGGCCGGGGCGGAAATCCATCTCCACGCTGAGCTGGGTGGGAATGCCGTCGAGCTGCGCGTTGCCGCTGGCCTTCAGCATGGCGTTGGTCACGCTGAGTTCGGCGGTGCCGCGTTCCAGCCGCTTGCCCAGCACCACATCGGCCAGGCGCAACTGGGTCAGCCTCGCCTGCACCTGCACCCGCAGCACCTCGGAGGGAATGTCCTCCAGCAGCGGGAAGGCCAGGCGCAGCGTGCCCTCCATCTGGCCGCCCGGCTCCTTCAGGTCGAGCGGCCGCTTCTCGAACAGCTTCAGCCGCGGGTGGCGGATCAGCGCCACGACCTCCGGCACCGGGCCGCGCAGCTTCGCCTCGATCTCGGCCTGCTCCTGGCTGCCGTCCAGCCCGTGGAAGCGGATCACCGCGCCCGGGCTGTTCAGCGCCGTGCCCGATTGCCGCGCCGTGGCGGCCTCGATGCGGATCTCCTTCAGGCCGAAGCGCGCCGTGGCCGCCACCCCCTCGAGCGGCGGGATGGGGCGCAGCCAGTGCACCACCCCCTGCTCCAGCCCCAGCGTGCCGTCCAGCGCGGTGACGCGCAGCCCCGAAAGATCGGCCGCCGCCTCGGCGGCAAGCGCGAACCGGCCACCTTGGAAGGCACCGCCGGTGACGTTCTCCACCACCCACTTCCGGGCGCCGGGGACCACCCCTTCCGGCCAGTAGGCGCCGAGATCGGCGGCGGCGAGCGTGGCCAGGGAGAGGTCCAGCCCGGCGCGCCAGCGCCCGCCCTCCAGCCGTGCCTGGCCGCTGGCCTCGATCACCGGCGGCGCCGGCGTGGCGGTGCCGTTCTCCCGCGCCACCGCCGGCAGGGCGAGGCGCAGCCGGCGCAGCTCCAGCGCCGCCGGGTTGCCTTCCGCCGCCAGCGACAGGCCGGCGAAGGCGATGCGCCGCCCGGCATGGACGATGCCGCCCGGCCCCGCCTCCAGCTTCAGGTCAAGCTGCGGCAGGGCGCCTGCCTGCCGCCCGTCCAGCCGGCCGGAGATCTCGAGCGAGGCCGGCGCGTCGAACAGCGCCAGCGGCGCCAGGGCGGGCATCAGCCGGGCGATGCGGGCCGGCTCCAGCGCCGGCAGGGACAGGCTGCCCTCCAGCCGCTCCAGGGCGCCCTCCACCCGGCCGGCGAGGCGCACCGGCAGCGGCGCGCCATGATCCGGCAGGCGCAGCGCGGCGCTGCCCTCGCCCTCCGCCCCGCCGCCCGGCAGGCGGCGCAGCGCCAGATTCACCGCCTCCAGCCGCCAGACCAGGTTCAGCTGGCGGTCGAGGATGGTCAGGCGCCCATCGGCGAGGTCCAGCCGCCGCAGCGCGCCGAGTGGCGTGTCCTCCGCCTCCGGCCCGATCAGGCCGCGCAGCACATCGCCGCCCTCGGCGGAGGGGGTGGCCGGCGCCTCGGGCGAGGGCTGCGGCGGGGTGCGGCCGAGGGCCAGGGTGACGCTGCCATCCGCGGCGCGCTCCAGCACCACGTTCGGCTTCTGCACGGCGATGCGCAACGGCATCACCGTGCCGCGCAGCAGCTCGCCGAAGGCCAGGGTCACGGTGGCATCCGGCAGCTCCTGCCGCACCGCGCCCGCGGCGTCGCGCAGCCGCACGCCGCTGATCCGCAACTCCAGCGGAGAGCGGTCCGCCTGCCGGAAGCCGGACCAGGCGATGGCGACATCCTCCACCTCCAGCGCCTCCTCCAGCCCCAGCCGCGGCGCCATGTCCTCCAGCACCGAGGCCAGCACGGGCAGGTGCAGCGGCCCCTGCGACAGCCGCCAGGACAGCGCCGCGAGGCCGAGGCCCGAGACCAGCAGCAGCGCCAACAGGGTGCGGCCCAGCCAGCCGCCGAGCCAGCCGCAGCAACGCAGGGCTTGACCGCTCAGCCGGCGCATGGGTTGGCTCTCCTGCCATGCGCCCCGCGACTCTCCCCGCCCGAACCCTGCCCGCCCCGCACGACCGGATGGCCGCGCAACGGCTGCTGGAGGCCTTCGCCGAACGCGGCGCGGCCGAGCGGGCCTATGCCGCCACCCCGGCCGGCACCGCCCTGCTGGCGGCGCTGGGCGGCCACAGCCCCTATCTGGCCGAGCTGGCCGAGCGGGAGAGCGCCACCCTGCTGCGCTATGCCGAGCGCGGGCCGGACGACGCCTTCGCCCTGGCGCTGGACCCGCTCGGCCGCGCCGACCCGGATGCGGCGCGCCCGGCCGTGGCGGCGCTGCTGCGCCAAGCCAAGCGGCAGGCGGCGCTGATCATCGCCGCCGCCGACCTGGCCGGGCAATGGCCGCTGGACCGGGTGACGGGCGCGCTCTCCACCCTGGCGGAGGCGGCGATCGACTATGCCTGCGCGCATCTGCTCCGCGAGGCGGCCGGGCGTGGGGAGTTGCGTCTGCCGCGCGCGGGGGCCCGCGATTCGCGCGGGGTGGCGCGCGGCTCGGGGCTGGTCATCCTGGGCATGGGCAAGCTGGGCGGCGGCGAACTCAACTACTCCTCCGATATCGACCTGATGGTCCTCTACGACCCCATGGCCGCCGCCTGCAACGCCGAGCGTGCCGGCGGCCTCTATGTCCGCATCGCCCGCGACCTGGTGAAGCTGATGGAGGAGCGCACGGCGGGCGGCTACGTCTTCCGCACCGACCTGCGGCTGCGCCCGGACCCGGCGGCCACGCCGCTCGCCGTCAACATCGCCACCGCCATCTCCTACTACGAATCGCTCGGCCAGAACTGGGAGCGGGCGGCGATGATCAAGGCCCGGCCGGTCGGCGGCGACCGGGCGCTGGGCGAGCACTTCCTGAGCGAGATCCGCCCCTTCGTCTGGCGCCGCCACCTCGACTTCGCGATGATCGCCGACATCCATTCGATCAAGCGGCAGATCCACGTGGCGCATGGCGCGCGCGGCGCGCATGCGGAGGTGCGCGTGGCCGGGCACGACGTGAAGCTCGGCCGCGGCGGCATCCGCGAGATCGAGTTCACCACCCAGGTGCTGCAGCTGATCTGGGCCGGGCGCGACCCCGGCCTGCGCGACCCCACCACCCTCGGCGCGCTGGCGGCGCTGGCCGCGGCCGGGCGCATCGAACGCCGCGCCGCGGCTGACCTCGCCGATGCCTATGTCTTCCTGCGCGACGTCGAGCACCGGCTGCAGATGGTGGCGGACCGCCAGACCCAGCGCCTGCCGGAGGATGAGGAGGGGCTGGCGCGCATCGCCAGCTTCATGGGCTTCGCCGACACGCCCAGCTTCGCCGCCACCCTCACCGGCCACCTCAACCGGGTGGAGCAGCACTACGCACAGATGTTCGAGCGCGAGCCGGCGCTCAGCCACGACACGGGCGCGGAGGGGGCCGGCGGCAGCCTCGTCTTCACCGGCGCGCAGGACGACCCGGAGACCCTCGCCACCCTCTCCGCCATGGGCTACGCGCAGCCCGCGCAGGTGGCCGGAATGGTGCGCGGCTGGCACCACGGCCGGCTGCGCGCCACCCGCAGCGAGCGGGCGCGCGAGCTGCTGACCCAGCTGATGCCGACGCTGCTCGCCGCCTTCGCCGCGCAGCGCGAGCCGGACGCGGCGCTGGCGCGGTTCGACACCGTGCTCTCGCGCATGGCGGCCGGGGTGCAGATGCTGTCGCTGTTCCATCGCAACCCGGCACTCTTGCGGCGCGTGGCGGGCATTCTCGGCGCGGCGCCGGCGCTGGCCAACCATCTCGCCAACAACCCCGCCTCGCTCGACGGGTTGCTGGCCGGCGGCGGCGGCGACGACCCCGGCGCCGCCGCCGCCGTGCTGCCCGCCCTGCTGAAGCAGGCGCGCCACTTCGAGGAGGCGCTGGACGGCGCCCGCCGCATGGTGACCGAAGGCAAGTTCGAGATCGATGCCGCGGCGCTGGAGGGCGTGCTCGACGCCGATGCCGCCGGCGCCGCGCGCAGCGCCCTGGCGGATGCCGCCATCGGCGCCCTGCTGCCGCATGTCGCGCGGGAATTCGCCGCCCGCTTCGGCAAGGTGCGCGGCGGCGCGCTGGCGGTGGTGGCGCTGGGCAAGCTGGGCGGGCAGGAGATGCTGCCGGGCTCCGACCTCGACCTGGTGCTGATCTACGACCAC
This sequence comes from Teichococcus aestuarii, assembly GCF_042651065.1. Classification (NCBI taxonomy): domain Bacteria; kingdom Pseudomonadati; phylum Pseudomonadota; class Alphaproteobacteria; order Acetobacterales; family Roseomonadaceae; genus Roseomonas; species Teichococcus aestuarii. Next base: position 155,472 of record NZ_JBHSCH010000001.1, on the reverse strand, counting down.
CCGGAGGATGCCGAGGAAAGCCGCGGCGGGCCGCGTTCCCTGCCGCCCAGCGTCTATTTCAGCCGGCTGGCGCAGCAGGTGATCGGCGCCATCACCGCCCCCGGCGCGGAGGGCAAGCTCTACGAGGCGGACATGCGGCTGCGCCCCTCGGGCAACAAGGGGCCGGTGGCCACCTCGCTCTCCGCCTTCACCCGCTACCATGCCGAGAGCGCCTGGACCTGGGAGCGCATGGCGCTCACCCGCGCCCGTTGCGTGGCGGGGCCGCCGGCGCTGCGGCGGCGCATCGGGCAGGCGGTGCGCGGCGCCATCATCGCCCATGCGGGCGAGACCGCGATCGCCGACGCGGTGGCGATGCGCGCCCGCATGCTGCGCGACCTGCCGGTGGACGGCCCGTGGGACATCAAGGCCATGCCGGGCGGCATGGTGGAGGTGGAGTTCATCGCCCAGGCGCTGCAGCTCGCCCATGCGGCGCGCCAGCCGAAGGTGCTGGCGCCCACCACGCGGCTGGCCCTGGCCAACCTCGCCCGCGCCCGGCTGCTGCCGGCGGCGGAGGCGGAGACGCTGATCGCCGCCGACCGGCTGTGGCGCACCACCCTCGGCCTGCTGCGGCTGACGCTCGGCCGCTGGCGGCAGGAGGCGCTGCCCGCCCCCACCGCCGCCGCCCTGCTGCGCGCCACGGCGCCGCTGCTGGGCCAGGCGGGCGTCGATGCGGGCGCCGATGCGGGCGCGGTTGACCTTCCGGCCTTCCGCCAGCAGATGCGCATCCAGGCCGAGCAGGTGCGCGACATTTTCGAGCGCCGCCTCGGCCAGCTCGCAGGAGGAACTGGATGAGCATCGAGGAAGGCATGGACGCCCCGGCGTTCGAGCTGCCGGCCAGCGGCGGGCGCAGCGTCTCGCTCGCCGCCATGAAGGGGCAGCCCTTCGTGCTGTATTTCTATCCCAAGGCCGACACCTCGGGCTGCACGAAGGAGGCCTGCGACTTCCAGGAGGCGCTGCCGGCGCTCCAGGGCCTCGGCCTCGCCGTCATCGGCGTCTCGCCGGACCCGATGAAGCCGATCGAGAAATTCGCCGAGAAGTACGGCCTCGCCTTCCCCCTCGCCTCGGACGCGGAGAAGACGGTGGCGCAGGCCTATGGCACCTGGGTCGAGAAATCCATGTATGGCCGCACCTACATGGGCATGGAGCGCAGCACCTTCCTGATCGGCCGCGACGGCCGCGTGGCGAAGGTCTGGCGCAAGGTGAAGGTGCCGGGCCATGCCAAGGCGGTGATGGAGGCGGCGAAGGCGCTGGGCTGACATACGAGGCGCGGCTGGGCGCGGGGCCTGGCCGGTTCTCCGCCGGCCGCCCCGCCGCCGGCTCAGACCCCGCGCAGCACCAGCACGCCGCCGGCCAGCAACCCCGCCGCAAGCGTGGTCAGCAGCGCCAGCCGGCGCTCGACGAAGTCGCGCATCGGCGCGCCGTAGCGGCGCAGCAGCCCGGCCAGCAGGAAGAAGCGCAGCCCGCGCGCCACCAGGCTGGCCAGGATGAAGGCAGCGGGGCTGAAGGCGGCGGCCCCGGCGGCGATAGTCACCGCCTTGTAGGGGATGGGGGTCAGCCCCATCACCAGCACCGCCACCACGCCCCATTCCCTGAACCATGCCTCGAAATTCGCCAGCGCCCCCTCCTGGCCGTAGGCGCGCAGCAGCGGCTCGGCCAGCGTCTCGTAGAGGAAGAAGCCCAGCAGGTAGCCGGCCAGGCCGCCCAGCACCGAGGCCACGGTGCAGATGGCCGCGTAGCGCCAGGCGCGCTCCGGCCGGGACAGGCACATGGGCAGCAGCAGCGCATCCGGCGGCACCGGGAACACGCTGCTCTCGGTGAAGGAGACGGCGGCCAGCCAGCGCTCCGCGTGGCGGTGGCCGGCGAGGGCGAGGATGCGGTCGTACAGGGTGCGCAGCATCGCCTGCCTCTCCCATGCCGCCAGCGCCGGGGCAACCCGCCCAGCCATGCCGGCGGCGGGCTTGCCGCCCCGCGCGGAGGGCGACATCCTCGCGCAACGACGCCCGCGAGGAAGCACCATGCCGCCCGAACCCAACGCAGCCCAGGGGGCCGGCCCCGGCGCCCTACCCGGGCGCCGCCTCTCCCCCATGATGATCCTGGTGCTCTGCGGCGTGGGCGCCGCCGCCCTGGCCATGGGGCTTCGGCAATCCTTCGGCCTGTTCCTGGCGCCGATGACCGCCGCCAATGGCTGGACCGCCAGCGGCTTCGCCTTCGCCATCGCGCTGCAGGTGCTGGTCAACGGCATCTCCCAGCCGCTCTGCGGGCAGTTGGCGGACCGGATCGGCGGCCGCAACGTCATCATCGGCGGCGCGGTGCTCTACATGCTGGGCATCCTGGGTATGGCGCTGTCCGACGGGCTGCCGCTCTTCACCTTCTTCGCCGGGCTGGTCATGGGGGTCGCGGTCTCGGCCGCCGGAATGCCGGTGATCATGGCCAGCATGACGCGGCTGCTGCCGGAATCGCAGCGCGGCCGTGCCACCGGGCTCGGCACCGCCGGCTCCTCCTTCGGGCAGTTCCTGGTGGTGCCGCTGGCGGGCTTCGGCATCGCCGGCTTCGGCTGGCAGGGCGCGCTGCTGGTCATGGCGGGCGCGGCGCTGCTGATGGTGCCGCTGGCCCTGCCGCTGAACGACCGCCCCGCGCCCCCGCCCACCACCGCCGCGGGCCGCGCCGCCGCGGCGGCCGAGGAGACGGCGGGCCAGACCCTGCGCCGCGCCTTCCGCAGCACCTCCTTCTGGTGCCTGTTCTTCGGCTTCTTCGTCTGCGGGCTGCATGTCAGCTTCCTGGCGGTGCACCTGCCGGGCTTCGTGGCGAGCTGCCACCTGCCCAGCTATGTCGGCGCCGGCGCCATCAGCCTGATCGGGCTGTTCAACGTGGCGGGCTCACTGATCTCGGGGGAGCTGACGCAGAAATGGCGGCGGCGGGAGCTGCTGGTGGCGATCTACGCCAGCCGCGCCGTGCTGATGACCATCTTCTTCCTGGCGCCCAAGACCACCGGCACGGTGCTGGCCTTCTCGGCCGTCATGGGCATCCTGTGGCTCTCCACCGTGCCGCCCACCGTGGCGCTCTGCGCCCGCAACTTCGGCATGCGCTGGCTCGCCACCGTGTTCGGCCTGGTGTTCCTTGGCCACCAGATCGGCGGCTTCACCGGCGCCTGGCTGGGCGGGCTGATCTTCGACCGCACCGGCAGCTACGACCTGATGTGGATCATCAGCATCCTGGCCGGCGTGTTCGCCGCGCTGGTGCACCTGCCGATCCGCGACGCGGCACGGCCGGCGGCGGTGCCGGCCTGAGCCGCGCCGCGCCGCTCATCCCTCGCCGGGGGCGTGCGCGTTGACGAGGGGCGGCGGCGGTGCGTCCAGCGGGATCTCCCGCCGCTGGCTGGCCACTGGCCGGGCGCGCCGCTGGAAGGGCGGCAGCGCCACCCGCCCGCCCTGCGCCAGGGCGCGCTCGATGGCATCGAGGATGCGCATGTCGCACCAGCCTTCCTCGCCATCCGGCTCCGGGTCCAGCCCGCGCAGCACGCAATCCGAGAAATATTCCAGCTCTCCGGCGAACTGGTCGGTCGCGGCGAAGCCTTCCTCCTGCACGCCGCCCGGCAGGGAAAGCCGGTGCCGCAGCCCTGTGCCGAAGGTGAATCCGGGCTCCACCGCCAGATCGCCCGCGCTGCCGAGGATGCGGTACTGGTCCACCGGCCGCCCGGCATAGCTGACCGAGAACTGCGCCAGCCCGCCACCGGGGAAGCGCATCGACACCGAGACGGTGTCGTCGAAATTCATCTCCAGCGCCGGGTCTCGCGTGCCGATGGCAGCGATCTCCACCGGCTCCTCGCCGAAGACGTGCCGCGCCATGTTGATCGGGTACGGGCCCATATCCACCACGGGGCCGGCCCAGTAGCCGTGCTTGCTGCGGTGGTTGCCGGGCGCCACGATCTGCGCGAAGGCGGAGGAGAACAGGCGCGCCTGCCCCAGCCGGCCGCTGCGCACCACCTCCAGCGCCGCCAGGGTGGCGGGCTCGAAATGCAGCCGGTAGGCCACCATCAGCTTCGCGCGGGCACGGGCGGCGGCATCGCGGATCGCCTCCGCATCCTCCAGGCTGGCCGCCGCCGGCTTCTCCAGAAGCACATGGATGCCGGCGGCCAGCGCCTTCTCCGTGCCCTCCCGGTGCAGCCAGTTGGGGGTGGCGAGATAGACCGCGTCGATGTCGCCGGACGCCAGCAGCCGGTCGTAATCGCCATAGTCATAGGCGGGGATGCCGTAGCGGGCGCCGAGCGCCGCGCGCTTCTCGGCATCGCCGGTGACGATGGCGGCGAGGGTGGAATTCCGCGTCCGCGCCACCGCCGGCATGAAGGCCGCCTGCGAGATCCAGCCGCCGCCCACCACCGCGTAACGCACCTTGCCTTCCGCCATCACTAACCCCGCCCTGTCCGTGCCGATGAATGCCAGGCCGCCGCCGTGCCGGCGCCCATGGGGCAACACCCCGGCCCACCCCGGGTTGCCACATGGGCTGCCACATGGGTTGCCACATGGGTTGCTCTGGGCCGGCGCCCGGATCATGCTGCTCCGGCAACGGAGGAAAACGAACCATGCTGCTCGACCACCGCACTTACGTCTGCCGCCCGGGAACCATCCGCAAGCAGCTGGCGCTGTACCAGGAATACGGGCTGGCGGCGCAGACGCGGCACCTGGGCATGCCGGTGGCCTACCTCGTCACCGAGACCGGCGACGTGAACTGCTACGTGCATATCTGGGCCTATGAGAACGCCGCCGACCGCGAGCGCCGCCGCGCCGCCATGCAGGCGGACCCGGAATGGATCGAGTTCATGCGCCGCAGCGCCGAGGCCGGCTACCTGGTCAGCCAGCTCAATTCGCTGATGCGCCCCGCCGAGTTCTTCCCCCAGCCCGCCCGCGTCGGCGGCTGAGCCGGCCCGAGCACGGCCGCGCCATGCGCAGAACACGACGCCGCGGCGCCCTCGCGCTGGCCCTGGCCGCCGGCGCCCTGCTGGCGGCCACCCATCTCCCGGCCCGGGCGCAGGAGCGCTTCCCCAGCCGGCCGTTGCAGATGGTCGTGCCCTACCCGCCCGGCGGCAACACCGACCTGATGGCCCGCGCGCTGCAGCAGGAGCTGGCACGCGCGCTCGGCCAGCCGGTGGTGGTGGTCAACCGCGGCGGCGCGGCCGGCACCATCGGCGACGCCGAGGTCGCCCGCGCCCGGCCGGATGGCTACACCATCGGCATGTCGCCCAACAACCCGCTGACGGCGCAGCCACACCTGCAATCCCTGTCCTACAGCGTGGACAGCTTCCGCTACCTCTGCATGGTCTATGACAACCCGCAGGTGCTGGTGGGAAGCCGCGACATGCCCTTCCGCGACCTGAAAGGCATGGTGGCGCTGGCGCGCAGCGCGCCGGAGGCGCTGGTCTTCGGCTCGCCCGGCCAGGGCAGCACCCAGCACATCCTGCTGGCCGCGCTCCTCCGCATGGCCGGGGCCGACGGGCTGCACGTGCCCTATACCGGCGCCGGCCCGATGGCCCAGGGGGCGCTCGGCGGGCAGATCATGGTGTTCGTGGAAAGCCCCTCGATTCCCGCGGCCACGGGGCTGCCGGTGCTGGCGGTTTTCGGCAGCCGGCGCCTGCCCGGCCTGCCGGCCGTGCCGACCACGGAGGAGATGGGGCTGCCGGTGGCGGGCACCTCGGCCGGCGGGCTGGTGGCGCCGGCCGACATCCCGGACGAGGCGGCCAACGCCATCGAGGAAGCCTGCCGCCTGGCGGTGACCAGCGAACCCTTCCGGCTGGCGGCGGAGCGGCTGAACGCCGTGCCCACCTTCCTCACCGGGCGCGCCTTCCACAAGCGCTTCCAGGCGGAGAGCGAAACCAACAGGAAGCTGCTGCGCGAACTGGGGCTGGGGAAGGACTGAAAGGCAGAAAGGCCGGGGGAAGGAATTCCCCCGGACCCCCATCTTTTTTCTGTCAGTTCATCATTCCGGGTCGCCGGTGTCGGCCACCAGGCCCACCGCCTCGATGCCGGCCACGGCGCAGACCTCGTCCTTGTCCGAGGCATCGCCGGAGATGCCAACGGCGCCGAGCACGGTGCCCTGCGCGTCACGCACCAGCACGCCGCCCGGCACCGGCACGGCGCGGCCGCCGCACAGGTCGGAGAAGGCGTTCATGAAGCCCGGCATCTTGGCCGAGCGGCGCGCCAGCTCGCGGCCGCCAAAGCCCAGCGCCATGGCGCCGAAAGCCTTGCCGGTGGCGATCTCGGGCCGCAGCAGGCTGGCGCCGTCCTCGCGCAGCAGCAGCTTCGGCTGCGCCGCCTGGTCCAGCACCACCACGGTCAGCGGCGCGAGGTTCAGCTCACGCCCCTTGGCCAGCGCCGCCTCGCCGATGCGGGAAGCGACGGAAAGGCTGATGCCGGGGGCGAAGCCGATGGGGGGGTTGGGCATGTTTTCTCCCGTATGGGTGGCAGGCTAAGGAATCAGGCGTGCGCGTGCAGGGCGCGCCAGACGGTCTCCGGCGTCGCCGGCATGTCGATATGCGTGACGCCGCGCGCGGAAAGCGCATCGACCACGGCGTTCATCACCGCGGGCAGCGACCCGGCGCAGCCCGCCTCGCCGCAGCCCTTGGCGCCGAGAGGGTTGGTCTTGGCCGGCACGGCATGGCTGATGAACTCGAAGCTCGGCACGTCCACCGCGCGCGGCAGCGCGTAGTCGGAATAGGAGCCGGAGAGGAGCTGGCCATCCTCGCTGTAGGCGGTGCGCTCCATCAGCGCCTGGCCGATGCCCTGCACGATGCCGCCATGCGCCTGCCCCTGCACCAGCAGCGGATTCACGATGACGCCGAAATCGTTCACCGTGACGTAGCGGTCGATGCGGGTGACGCCCGTCTCCGGGTCGATCTCCACCTCGGCGATGTGGCAGCCATTGGGGAAGGCCATCGGCGCCTGGTCGAAGATGTGCGAGACATCCAGCGTCTCCGGCACGCCGTCCGGCAGGTGCGTCTCGGTGCGCAGGCGCTGCGCCAGCTCCAGCAGGCCGATGCCGCGATCCGTGCCGGCGATGGACAGGCGCGCGCCGCCCTCGGCATGCGGCTCGAACTCGATATCCGCCACCGCCGCCTCCAGCACATGCGCGGCGGCGGCGCGCGCCTTCTCAACCACCAGCGCCGAGGCCTCGACGATGGCGGCGCCGGAGGCCATCAGCGACTTCGAGCCGCCCGTGCCACCGCCGGCGATGAGCTGGTCGGAATCGCCCTGCACCAGCCGGATGCGCTCGAAGGGGATGCCCAGCGTCTGGTGCAGCACCTGGGCGAAGGGCGTCCAGTGCCCCTGGCCGTAATCCAGCGTGCCGGTGACGATGGTGACGCTGCCATCCTCGCCGAAGCGCAGGCCGCCCATCTCCTTGGCCGGCGGCGCCGTGCACTCCAGGAAATTGCCGACGCCGCGGCCGCGCAGGAAGCCCCGCGCGGTGCTCTCCGCCTTGCGGGCCTCGTAGCCTTCCCAGTCGGCGGCGCGCATCGCCTCTTCCAGCACGGCGGAGAACTCGCCGCCATCGTAGTTGGAACCGGAGGCGGCGGCGTAGGGCATCTGCTCGGGGCGGATGTGGTTGCGCCGGCGCATCTCGATCGGGTCGAGGCCCATCTCGGCGGCGGCCGTCTCGATCAGCCGCTCCATGAAGTAGTTGCCCTCAGGGCGCCCGGCGCCGCGATAGGCGGAGACCGGCGTGGTGTTCGTCACCAGGCAGCGCGTCGCCACCTCGATCAGCGGCGTGGCGTAGTTGCTCTGGACGTTGCGGGTGAAGTTCAGCGTGCCCATCAGCGGACCGACGGTGGCGAGGTAGCCACCCATATTGGCGAAGCTGGTGAGCCGCACGGCCAGGAAGCGGCCCTCGGCATCGAGCGCCAGCTCCGCATTCACCTCATGGTCGCGGCCGTGCTGGTCGGAGAGGAAGCTGCCGGTGCGCTCGTCGGTCCACTTCACCGGGCGGCCCAGCACCTTCGCCGCGTGCAGCAGGCAGAGATATTCCGGATAGGCGGAGGCCTTCATGCCGAAGCTGCCGCCGACATGGCCTGTCAGGATGCGCAGCTTCTCGACCGGCACCTTCAGCAGGTCGCCCGCCATCTGGTTGCGCAGGCCGAACACGCCCTGGCTGCCGACATGCAGCGTGTAGCGCCCCTCCTCCGCGTCATAGACGCCGATGGCGCTGCGCGGCTCCATCGCGCAGACCACCACGCGGTTGTTGCGCAGCGAGAGCCGCGTGACATGCGCGGCTCCGGAGAAGGCCTCGGCCACCTTGGCGGCATCGCCATAGTGGAAGTCGAGCACTTGGTTGCCGGGCACGTGGTCGTAGAGCTGGGGTGCATCCGGCGCGGCGGCGGCGGAGGCCTCGGTCACCGCGGGCAGCGGGTCGATGTCGGGCAGAACCGCCTCGGCGCCGTCCTTCGCCGCTTCCTTCGTCTCGGCGACGACGAAGGCGATCGGGTCGCCCACGAAACGGACCTTGTCGGTGGCCAGCACCGGGCGCTCGATATTGGTCAGCCCCGGCAGCGAGATGGTGCAGCGGAGCGTGCCGTAGCCGGCCGCCTGCAGATCCTCGCCGGTGAACACGGCGACGACGCCCGGCACCTCCTTCGCCGCGCTGGTGTCGATGCCGCGCAGCACGCCATGGGCGTAGGGGCTGCGCACCATCACGCACCAGAGCTGGCCGGGAAGCTGGAGGTCGTCGGTATAGCGGCCCTGGCCGCGCAGCAGGAGCGGGTCCTCGTTGCGCGGCACAGGCTGGCCGATGCCGAATTTCAGGCGGCTGGGGTCGACGGGCAGGGAATCCGGCATGCGGGACGCTCCGTGGCAGCGGATGACAGCACCGCCAGCCTAGAAGCATCCTGCCTGACGCGCGACCCCCCTCCTCTCCAGACGATCCGCCGGGCCGGCGCTACAGGCCGGGCACCGCGAAGGGAGATGCCACGTGGAATGCGCGGAGAACCGCCCGCGCTGCCGGCCTTGGTGCCGGAGCGGCAGGCGGTTCCGGAGACGGCCTTCAGCCGGCGCGGCGCGCGGCGCTCTCGGTGTTGGCGGGCTCGGAGGGCGAGACGGCATGCGCCACGCTGTCCGCCTCGACCATGATACCGCGGATCTCCCGCAGGAAGGCGGCGCCCTTGACGGTGCGCTGCACCAGGACGCTGCGGCGGTCCTGCGGGTCGGTCTTGCGGCGCGCCAGATCGAGCTCGCCCAGGCGGTCCAGCGCACGGGTGATCGCCGGCTTGGAGACGTTCAGCGTCGCCGCCAGGCCACGCACGGTGTGCGGCCCCTCGCCCATGTAGACGGTCAGGAAGACGCCCAACTGCCGCGCGGAAAGATCGTGCCCATCGCGCCGCACCAAGGCGACAACGGTATCGCGAAGAATACCGATCAACTGATCCGGAGCGTTATGAACAGGCATTTCAGGTTTATGTCCTCAACAGGCTTTGCCCGCCCGGCTGACGGGCCCGACAGAGCGATTGGAAACGGTATCGGCCGCATGCCGGCCGGCAATCCAGGAAACGGTCGTTCCGGGAGGCTTAATCGGAGCGGGATGGCTATGGTTTCGATACGATCCCGCTTATTTTGTCGCCAGAGTGGAGTTAGGGAGGCGGACATGCAGCGCCCGCAAAGCTTTCGGGAAAGCCCCTAGCTCCAGGCCTCCCTCCGGACCTTCCGGCCCGCCGAGAAGGCCGAACCGGAAGCCATGCGGCCCGGTGGAAGCGTGTCGCCCTGTGATGCGCAACGACCCCGCTTCATGTCGAGCCACGAATCGTAACCAGATTGCATCGTTGAACCACATTCTCGTGTGGAGCAGCCGCACTGGCATCATGCCCCCCGCCACAACGCCGCCTGCCGTCCCTCTCCGGCAGGTGGCGCACCGGCTCTGTTTCCCTCCTGGCACGGGAAGCGGAGCCGTTGCGCGCAACCAAAGGTATATCACAACTCAAGCGTGTCCGAAACCGAAATGAAGAAGCTTTTGTGGAGGTTTCCCGCGCCGCAGCCGTGAAATTTTCAGGAGCGCAACAGCGTCTCCACAACCTGCTGCACCTCCAGCGCCTCCCGCAGCGTGGCGAGGCTCTGCGGCGTCCCCCGGGTCAGCGCGGCCAGCTTCTCCACCTGCCCGCGCAGCACCATCGGGCGCATCGCCTCGTTGGGCAGCGCATCCGGCGCCTGGCGCCATTCGCCGCCCGCCTCCAACTTCTCGGCCAGCGACCAGTTGCGCAGGCGGATCGCCCCCGCCGCGCCGGTCAGCGTCCAGCTGTTGGCCTCGTCCTCCGCGATGCGGCCGACGCCGCCCCGCAGCGTCACGGGCACGCCGCCGGCGCTCAGCTCCGCCTCGATCGCCGTCTCGGCGCCGTCGCCGGCCGGATAGGTGACACGGGCCGAATGCAGCACCAGCGGGCCGAGCTGGCGGCGCGTCAGGAACAGGAAATGCGACACCACCTCGCGGGTGAAGCCGCCCTCGGCACGGCGCGCGAGCCAGCCCGCCGCGTCGCTCTGCCAGCCGCGCGGCCAGCGGCCGAACTCGGTGACGATCTCGAGCCGCTGCGGCGCCCCCACCGCCCCGGCCTGCCGCCAGGCGGAAAGCTGCGCCACCGCCGGCGAGGAGGCCATGGGGAAGTTCACCGCCGCCCGCGCGCCGGCGGCCTCCGCCTCGGCCACGAAGGCCTCCGCCTCCTCCAGGCCGGTGGCCAGCGGCTTCTCCAGGAACACGGCGCGGCCGGCCGCCAGCGCGGCGCGCGCCAGCGGGATGTGCGCGGCCGGCGGCGCCGCGATGTAGAGCGCGTCGCAGGCCGCGATCACCGCCGCCGCGTCGGCCAGCATCGGCACGCCGGGCGCCGCCGCCTCCAGCCGCGCCGCCGCCTCGGGCGAAGGATCCCAAACGCCTGCCAGCCGCATTTCCGGATGCGGGAAGGCGGTGCGCACCAGCCGCTCCCCCATGATCCCGAAGCCCACGATGCCGAGCGACAACGGCGCCATCCGCCCCTCCCCTGCGTGAAAGGCGCGGAACCTAGTGCGTGGCCGCGGCGCAGGCCAGCCCTTTCCGGGCGCGCGGTTGACGTTGCGCCGCCCGCCGCGCATCTCTGCGCCGTCCCCATCGACTCCCCACCGGAGAACGCGCGCATGCGCCGCCCCTTCCTACTCGGCCTCCTCGCCCTGCCGCTGCTCGCGGGCTGCGCCATGCCCGGCGGCGAGGCATCGCAGGCGCCCGTCCATGTCGTGTTCTTCACCGAGGACAGCGCCGCGCTGGACGAGGCGGCGCAGGCCGTGGTGGCCGACGCCGCCCGCAAGGCGCAGGCCGATGCCAGCCTGCCGGTGCGGGTGATGGGCTTTGCCGACCCCGATGGCGGGCGGGCCTACAACCGCGCCCTCTCCGCCGCCCGCGCCGAGCGTGTGGCGGGCGCGCTGCGCGAGCAGGGCGTGCCGGCCGCGCGCATCAGCGTGGCGCCGCGCGGCCCGGTGCCCTTCGAGATGATGCCGCTGGAAAGCCGCCGGGTGGAGATCGTGCTGGGCGGGCAGGCCCCGGCGCGCTGAACGGAGACTTCGCGCTGAACGGAGACTTCATGCGGGAGACGCAAGAGCCGCTGGAGGTCCTGCACCGGGTCTTCGGCCACACCGGCTTCCGCGGCATGCAGGAGGAGGTGGTCCGCCATGCCGTGGCGGGCGGCTCCGGCCTGGTGCTGATGCCGACCGGCGGCGGCAAGAGCCTGTGCTTCCAGGTGCCGGCGCTGTGCCGGCCGGGGCTTGGCGTCGTCGTCTCGCCGCTGATCGCGCTGATGGAGGACCAGGTGGCGGCGCTGCGGCAGCAGGACATCCCCGCCGCCGCCCTCCACTCCGACCTCGACCCCGACGAGGCGCGCGCGGTACGGCGCGCGCTGAACGACGGCTCGCTGAAGCTGCTCTACGTCTCGCCCGAGCGGCTGGTGAACGAGGAGACGCTGGCGCGGCTCGACGAGATGTGCCTCGCCCTCTTCGCCATCGACGAGGCGCATTGCGTCAGCCAGTGGGGCCATCACTTCCGCCCCGAGTACCGCGGCCTGACCGTGCTGGCCGAGCGCTTCCCCGCCGTGCCGCGCCTGGCGCTGACCGCGACCGCCGACCCGCGCACGGTGCAGGACATCCAGCGGCAGCTGCGGCTGGAGGACAGCCCCCTCTTCCGCGCCAGCTTCGACCGCCCGAACATCTTCATCGCCGCCCAGCCGCGCGAGCAGGAGCGGACGCAGATCCGCCAGTTCATCCGCCGCGCCGGCGACGGCACCGGCGCCGGGCTGATCTATTGCGGCAGCCGCCGCAAGGCCGAGCAGACCGCCGAGTGGCTGCGCGCCGACGGCCATGATTCCCTCGTCTTCCACGCCGGGCTGGAGCCGGGCGAGAAGCGCGAGGCGCACCGCCGCTTCGCCCGCGGCGACGCGGTGGTGATGGCCGCCACGATTGCCTTCGGCATGGGCATCGACCGGCCCGACGTGCGCTGGGTGGCGCACACCGACCTGCCGCGCAGCCCGGAGAGCTGGTACCAGGAGATCGGCCGCGGCGGGCGCGACGGGCTGCCGGCCCAGGCGCTGCTGCTCTACGGCGCGGGCGACATCGCGCTGGCCCGCCACCGCATCGGCGAGAGCAGCGCGGGCGACGACCAGAAGCGCGTGGAGCGGCAGCGGCTCGATGCCATGGTGGCGATCGCCGAGGCCGCCACCTGCCGCCGCCAGCTTCTCCTGCGCTGCTTCGGCGAGGACGCGCCCGAGCCCTGCGGCCAGTGCGACATCTGCCAGAACCCGCCCCGCCTGTTCGACGGCACCGTGGCGGCGCAGAAGCTGCTCTCGGCGGTGCTGCGCACCGGCCGCCGCTTCGGCCTCGGCCACCTGATCGACGTGCTGCAGGGCAAGACCACGGCCAAGGTGGCGCAGTTCGGGCACGACCAGCTGCCCACCTTCGGCGTCGGGCGCGACCTGACGGAGACGGCGTGGAAGGGCATCGCCCGCCAGCTCGTGGCGCAGGGCGCGCTGGACGTGGCGGTGGAGAACCATGGCGAGCTGGTGCCGACCGACGCCGCCCGCCCGATCCTGAAGGGCGAGCAGCCGGTGATGTTCCGCGAGGAGCTGGTGGCGCCGGCGAGCCGCCCCATGCCCCGCGCCCGCGCCGCCGATGCCGCCGTCGCGGCCGGCGCGGGCGACCCGTGCTTCGCCGCGCTGCGCGACTGGCGCCGCCGCACCGCCCTCGCCCAGGGCGTGCCGGCCTATGTCATCTTCCAGGACCGGACGCTGGCCGAGATCGCCGCCAGCCGGCCGGACAGCCTGGCGGCGCTGGGCACCATCCCCGGCGTCGGCGCCACCAAGCTGGAGCGCTACGGGCGGGCCGTTCTCGACACGCTCCGAGATTGCGACTGACTTGCAATTGGAAGTGCGAATGGCTATCAACCGCGTCGTCCCTTCCGACGCGGTGCCCTTCATGTATGTCTGCCTCTGCAACGGCCTGACCGACACCCAGATCCGCAACGCCATCGCCGACGGCGCGCGTCGGCCGAAGGAGGTCTACGCCGCCTGCAACTGCAACGCGCAATGCGGCTGCTGCACCGGCACGATGCTGTCCATCATCCGCGACCAGCCGGCCGGCGCCAGCCAGGTGGCGGTGGGCGACTGAGATCGTCTCTCACTCGCGTTTTCAAGGAAATACAATAACTTGACGGTTTCCGGCCGCGCGGCCACTCTGTCGTCCGGACATTTCGTGACGGAGAGCCGCCATGCTGCGCGACCCCAAGGTGATCGAGCACCTCAACACCCAGCTCACCAATGAGTTGACCGCCGTGAACCAGTACTTCCTGCATGCCCGCATGCTGGAGAACTGGGGCGTCACCAAGCTCGGCCGGCACGAATACGCCGAATCGATCGAGGAGATGAAGCACGCGGACGAGCTGATCAACCGCATCCTCTTCCTCGGCGGCCTGCCCAACGTGCAGCGGCTGAACCAGATCCTGATCGGCGAGAATGTCGAGGAAGTCCTCCGCTGCGACCAGAAGCTGGAGGAGAAGGCCATCGCCGACCTGCGCGAGGCTGTCGCCTACTGCGAGAGCGCGCGCGACTTCGTCTCCCGCGACCTGTTCGTCCGCATCCTCATCGACGAGGAGAAGCATGCCGACTTCGTGGACACGCAGTTCGAGCTGATCCGCCAGATCGGCCTGCCCAAGTACATCGCCCTCAACAGCGACGCGGCGCCGGACCAGCACCCGGCGTGACGCGGCCGGGGCCGGGGCGCTTCCCCGGCCCTGCCCCTCAGTCGCGCCGGTCCTTCCAGCGGAACAGCGCCTGGTTCCAGGCGACGCCGAGCGGCGCGAAGGCATGGCCGGCGATCCGCCGCAGCGTCTCCACCGGCGCCGCGATCTCGGAGAGCGGCTTGCCCAGGCTGGCCCGCGCCATCTCCCGCCCCAGCGCGGTGGCCAGCGCCACGCCGCGGCCATTGCACCCCGTCCAGGCCAGCACCCCCGGCGCCAGCTCGTAGAGATGCGGCGCCTTGTCGTCCGTCGCGGCGATGTAGCCCCACCAGGCATGGGTGAAGTCGAAATCGCCGATCTGCGGGAACACGCTCCGGAGCCGGGCCCGGATGCGCGCGCGGATGCGCCCGTCCCAGCCGAAGGGCAGGATCAGCCCGCCGCCGGTGATCAGCCGCCCCGAGGCGTCGAAGCGGAAGAAGTGCAGGTCGCCCTGGGTGTCGGAGAGCGCGTGGCCCTCGGGCAGGATGGTCTTGCGGACGTTGTCGGAGAGCGGCGTGGTGGCCATCTGGTAGGAGCGCACCGGCACCAGGCTGCGCTCCAGCCCCGGCCACAGCCCGGGCGGCGTGTAGGCATGGGTGGCGACGATCAGGCGCTGCGCCAGCACGGCGCCGCGCGGCGTCTCCACCCGCCAGCCGGCTTCCGTGCGGGCGATGGCGGTGGCGGGGCTGCCGGTATGCACCCGCGCCCCCGCGGCGATGGCGGCGGCAGCGAGGCCACGCGCGAAGCCCATCGGGTTGATGCGGCCGCCGGTCGGGTTCTCCCAGCCGCCATGCCAGAACTCGCTGCCGGCGAGGCGGGCCGTATCCTCCCGCCCCAGCAGGCGCACCGGGGCGCCGCGCCGGTCCCATTGCGCCACGCGCCGCTCCGCCACCTTCATGCGCGAGGGGCGGTGCGCCGGCTGGAACCAGCCATTCTGCACCGCCTCGGCGGCGATGCCGTGCCGGCGGATCAGGTCGAAGACCAGGCTGGCGCTGTCGCGGATCAGGGCAACGAACTGCTCCCCCTTCTCCGCCCCGCCATGCTCCGGCTTCACGCCCGCCACGATGTCGTCCGGGTCCAGCCGCGACAGGTTGGGGATGACCTGCCCGTTGTTGCGGCCCGAGGCGCCGAAGCCGATCTGCGCCGCCTCCAGCAGCACCGTGTCGGCGCCGCCCTCGGCCAGGTGCAGCGCGGCGGAGAGGCCGGTGAAGCCGCCGCCGATCACCGCCACATCGGCGCGGGTCTCGCCCGGGAGCGGGCCGGTGGGCGGCGGCGGCGGGGCGCTCGATGCCCAGAGGCTGGGGGGCAGGTCGGCGGCGGTCTCGGCCAAGGCGGGGCTTCCTTCCGGCTATCGGTCTGCCGTCCAGACTGCGCCCATCAATCGGCGTAGACCAGATTCACATCCGCCCCGAAGCGCTCATAGGGCACGCCATAGACATGGATGGAGACCGCCTCCTCGCCGCTGAGATTGGCGAGGCGGTGGATCAGCTCGGGGTCGGCGGGGCCGTGGCAGGTGGCGCCGCGCGGGCGCAGCACGCTGCCGGTCTGGCGGGGGGTGCCGCTGGTGCCGGGGGCGTAGTGCCCTTCCGTCAGCGTGCCACGGTACACGCCCAGGGCGCACCAGGTACGGTGGGCGTGCACCGGGCTCATCTGCCCCGGCCGCCAGGCCAGCGCCACCACCGCGTAGCCACCGGCCGGGTCGGCGTACAGCAGGTGGCGCACATAGCGCTCCGGATTGCAGGGGCAGGCCCCCGGCGCCAGCAGGTCGGGCACCGCCAGGTAGGGGGCGATGGCGGCGGCGACGCGGCCCGGCCGCTCCGCCTCCGGCGCGCGGGCGGCGGCGGCGATGTCGGCCAGCATGGCGGCCAGGGGGGCGGCCAAGGGCTTGGCCGGCGGCGCGGGATTCGGGGCGATGAAGGACATGGGCGCGCGGCCTTCAGATGACGGTGGCGGAATCGGGGGCGGTGAGCGCCGCCAGCACCATGGCCTGCGAGGCGGCGACCTGCTCGTGCATGATGGCGGCGGCCTCCTCGGCGCGGCCGAGGGCCAGCGCCTCGGTCAGGGCGTGGTGCTCATGCGCCATCTCGCCCGTGCGGTCCCGCCGGCGCAGGCCGAGGGCCAGCATCCGGGTGCTCTCGTCCAGCAGCCGGTCGATCTGCCGCGCCAGCCTGCCATTGCCCGACAGCTCGGCCACGGCGACGTGGAAGGCCTTGTTGGCGTCGAGGAAGGCGTGGGTGCTCTCCTCGTCCTCCGGG
Source organism: Teichococcus aestuarii (assembly GCF_042651065.1). Lineage (NCBI taxonomy): Bacteria > Pseudomonadati > Pseudomonadota > Alphaproteobacteria > Acetobacterales > Roseomonadaceae > Roseomonas > Teichococcus aestuarii. Next base: position 138,928 of record NZ_JBHSCH010000001.1, on the reverse strand, counting down.
CGGTAGCCGCAGGCGCAGACGGCGTCGAGCCGGCGCAGCGCCTCGGCATCCACCCGCCCGGCGGCGCGGCGCGCCGCCTCGGGCTCCAGCAGCAGGCGCAGGCCGAACACCTCGTGGATGTCGCGGATGGTGACGAGGGAGACGATCCAGCCCCGGCGCGGCACCGCCTGCACCAGCCCCTCCTCGGCCAGCCGGGCCAGGGCGGCGCGCACGGGTGCCTTGCCGAGCCCCAGCATCTGGGCGGCGGCGGTCTCGCTCAGCGTCTCGCCGGGGCGCAGGCGGGTGGTCAGGATCTCACGCCGCAGTGCCGTGACGGCCTGCTCGGTGAGCGAGGGCGGCATCTCCACGGGCAGCAGCATCGACATGACAGGTCTCTCTCAGTGTCACTGACATGTCACAACGATAGAAGGCCGCCACCCCGCCCCGCAAGGCATAAAAAAGGGCGCTGCGGTGGCAGCGCCCAGGGGCTTCTCAGGGATACGTGGAGGCGGAGGGGCTTTCCCCTCCCCCGCCTCAGCGCGCCCGCGCGATGCAGAACTCGACGATGTCCATCAGCGCCTGCTTCTCGGCGCAGTCGGGGAAGCCCTGCAGCGCCGCCAGGGCCTGGTCGCCATAGTGGCGGGCGCGGGCGATGGTGTCGTCGAAGGCGCGGTGGCGCTGCATCAGGGCCAGCGCATGGGCAAGGTCGTCCTCGCCCTGCTCCCGCTCCTCCAGCACGCGGCGCCAGAAGGCGCGCTCCGTCTCGTCGCCGCGGGCGAAGGCCAGCAGCACCGGCAGGGTAATCTTGCCCTCGCGGAAATCGTCGCCCACCGTCTTGCCCAGCCGCTCCTGCTCGGCCGAGTAGTCCAGCGCATCGTCGACGAGCTGGAAGGCGATGCCGAGGTTGCGGCCATAGCTGTCCAGCGCCTCCGCCTCGATGCGCGGCCGGTCGGCGACGACGGCGCCGACGCGGGTGGCGGCGGCGAAGAGGGCGGCGGTCTTGCCCTCGATCACGTCCAGGTACTGCGCCTCGGTGGAGGAGGTGTCGTTCTGGATGACGAGCTGCAGCACCTCGCCCTCGGCGATGGTGGCCGCGGCCGAGCAGAGGATGTCCAACACCTCCAGCGAGCCATCCGCCACCATCAGCTGGAAGGCGCGGGCGAACAGGAAGTCGCCCACCAGCACGCTGGCTTGGTTGCCGAACACGGCGTTGGCGCTGGCCTGGCCGCGGCGCAGGTCGCTCTCGTCCACCACGTCGTCATGCAGCAGCGTGGCGGTGTGGATGAACTCGACGCAGGCGGCGAGGCCCACATGCCGCTCGCCCCGGTAGCCGCAGAGGCGGGCGGCGGCCAGGGTCAGCAGCGGGCGCAGCCGCTTGCCGCCGGCCGCGATCAGATGCGCCGCCAGCTGCGGGATCAGCTGCACCGGGCTCTGCATCTTCTCGAGGATGAGGCGGTTGCAGGCCTCCAGATCCTCCCGCACCAGGCCGATGAGGGCGGTCAGCGCATCCTCGGCATCCGGGCGTGGGGGGGTGCTGGGCATCGTATCGGGCGCGGTGCGCATCGGCGCGGCGGGAAAGCTCACGCGGCCATTGACCTCTGTGCTGGGGCGCGCACCATACCCACCGGGTTCCCGGGCAGCAAGGCGCCGGCCGAGCGGCCCATGGCCCCATGCCGGAGATCCACACCCGATGCGCGTCCTGGTTGAGAGCCCCGATCCGGTCCGTCTCTCCTTCCTGGTGGCGCTATTGGCGGATGCGGGCATCACGGCGGTGCAGCTCGACGCGCATGTCAGCGCCCTGCATGGCGGCATCGGTGCCTTCCCGCGCCGGCTGGCGGTGCTGGAGGAGGATCATCGCCGCGCCCTGGCCGTGCTGCGGCAGGCGGGCGAGGCCCCGGCGTGAGCCTCGCGGCGGCGGAGGAACTGGCCGAGGACCGGCTGCTGGATGGCCGCGTGCGCCTGCTGCAGCCGCGCCAGGGGCTGCGCGCCGGGCTGGACGCGGTGCTGCTGGCTGCCGGCATCCCGGCCCGGCCGGGGCAGACGGTGCTCGAGGGCGGCTGCGGCAGCGGCGCGGTGTTCCTGTGCCTGATGGCGCGCGTGCCGGGGCTGCGCGTCTTCGCGGTGGAGCGCGAGCCCGCCCTGGCCGCGCTGGCGCGCCGCAACGCCGCGCTCAACGGCGTGGCCGCGCAGGTGACGGTGCTGGAGGGCGACATCGCCGACCCTGCCCTTCGGCGTGCCCTGCCCCGGCTGGACCATTCCTTCGCCAACCCGCCCTACTGGCCCGGCGGCAGCCCGCCGCCCGAGGCGATGCGCGCCGGCGCCACCCATGCCGGCGGCGGGCCGGACCTCGCCGCCTGGGCCCGCACCCTGGCGGCGCCACTGGAGCGGCGGGGCAGCCTCAGCCTGATCCTGCCGGCGGGGCGCTTCGCCGTGGCCACGGCCACGCTGCGCGCCGCCCGCTGCGCCGAGGTGGTGCTGACCCCCTTCTGGCCACGCGCGGGGCAGGCCGCGCGGCGCGTGCTCCTGCGCGGCCACCGGCTGGGACGGGGGCCGGACCAGATCCAGGCCGGGCTGGTGCTGCACGAGGGGGATGGCTGGTCCGCCGCCGCCGAGGCCGTGCTGCGCGGTGGTGGCGCCCTGCCGGAACATTAAGGCCGATGGTATCGTTGAGCCGCCGACACGAGGTTGCCTTCCCCCCGAAGCGTGGATTACGAAACCGGACACAATGACATCAGACGCCGAGCTCAACTCCGACGATGCCGACCAGCTGCTGGCCGCCGCCGACAGCCGGCGCGACCAGGGCGCATGGCTACAGGCCGCGCAATTCTATGCACGCGTCGTGCTGCTGCGGCCGGAGGCGTGGCCCCTGCGGGTGCAGGAAGGCCATTGCCTGAAAGAGGCCGGAAAGGTCGAGGCCGCGCTGGACCGCTACCGGGACGCCGAGCGGCAGGCGCCGGAGGATGCGGACCTGCAGCTGCAGATCGGCCATGCCCACAAGCTGCTGGGCCAGCGCCGGGATGCGGCGCTGGCCTATGCGCGGGCCCTGGCGCTGGACCCTGACCTGGCGGAGGCCCAGCGTGAGGCCCGGGCCAGCGGGGCCTGGCTGGCGCAGCCCCCGCCCGGCGGCGCGGTTTCGCCTCCTGCGGACTTCCTCCCCGCGCCCACAGCCTCCGCCGTGGCGGATGCCACGGAGGCGCCCCCCCCGGCGGCCGCGTCTTCGCCGCCGGGGGCGGCCGTCTCGGTGGTGCTCGATGTCAGCGACGTGCTGGACTACTTCAACGGCGCGCGGACGCCGACGGGCATCCAGCGGGTGCAGATCGGCATCGTCAACCGCGCCATCGCCGAGGCGCCGCCGGAGGGGCTGCAGCTCTCCTTCGCCGCCTTCGACCCGGCGGAGCTGAACTGGCACCCGGTGGACGGCGCGGCCTTCGCCACGCTCTGCGCCCTCTCCGCCTCCGGCTCGGACACGGAGGACCCGGACTGGACCGAGGCGCGCGACACGCTGCGCGAGAAGGTGGCCAAGGCCCCGCCCATCGCCTTCGCGCCTGGGGCGCTGCTGGTCAATCTCGGCAATTCCTTCGGCTTCGCGGAGTATTTCCGCGCCCTGCGCGCCGTGCAGGAGCGCGACGGCGTCCGCTACGTGCCCTTCGTGCATGACTGCGTGCCGCTGATCGTGCCCGAGCACTGCCTGCAGAGCATGGTGCAGGATTACGCGCGCTGGTTCTCCGCCCTGGGGCTGCACGCGCACGGCCTGCTGTGCAACTCCGAGAACACGCTGCGCGACGTGACCGAGCAGATGTCGCGGCTGCAGCCCGGCTTCACCCTGCCCGGCCATGTGGTGCGGCTCGACGCGGACCCGCGCAGCGTCGCCGCGCTGTCGGGCGACGTGTCGATGCCGGCGCTGCGCGTGCTGCGGCCGGGCGAGCGCTTCGCCCTGTTCGTCTCCACCATCGAGAGCCGCAAGAACCACCTGCTGGTGTTCAGCGCCTGGCTGCAGCTGCTGCGCCGGCACGGCCCCTCCCGGGTGCCGCGCCTGGTCTGCGTGGGCAAGGCCGGCTGGCACGCCGAGGCGGCGCTGAACCTGCTGCAGAACGCGCCCGAGCTGCAGCGCCATGTCGTGCTGCTCTCGCGCATCTCCGACCTGGAGCTGGACGCGCTCTACGAGCGCTGCGCCTTCACCGTCTACAACAGCCATTACGAGGGCTGGGGCCTGCCCATCACCGAGGCGCTGGCGCATGGCAAGGTGGTGGTCACGCCGCGCCACTCCGCGCTGACCGAGGCGGGCGGCGAGGCGGCGCTCTACTTCACGCCGCAGAACATGCCCGAGCTGGAGGCCCTGCTGGAGCGGGTGATGTTCGACGACGCCTTCCGCGCCGAGCGGGAGGCGGTGGTGCTCGACAAGGGCCGGCCACGCAGCTGGAGTGCGGTGAAGGACCAGGTGTTCAGCGCGTTGCAGGCGCTGGCGGCGCTGCCGCCACAGCCGCCGGAAGCCCGTGCCAGCCTTGCACTTGGCCAGCGCTACCTCAGTCGCCGCCGCGCGCTCACCCGCCCCGATCTGCGCTACGCCGTGGCGGACATGGCCCGGCACGGGCCGGGCTGGTACCCGCTGGAGGAGTGGGGCGTGTGGTGCCGTGGCGGCCTCAGCACGCTCAGGCTGGCCCTGCCGCCGGAGGCCGGCGGCGCGGCGCTGCGCCTCTACCTCCAGATGCATTCGCCGCCGGTTCCGCTGACCCTCAACCTGCGCTGCCACAGCCAGGGAAGGCCCGTCGCCCAGTTCGAGGTGACGGTGGAGCCCGGCCAGCACCCGACGCTGATGCTCGACCTGCCGCCCGTCGATCATGCGGGCCCGCTGGATGTGGAGCTGGATACCGGCGAGGGCATCGACCTCTCGCGCCTGGGCGCCGCGGATACGCGCCGGGTCGGCGTCGGCCTGTCCGGCTTCATGCTGTGCCGGCTGGACGATCATGCCGCGCGGCTGAACTTCCTCGAGCAGCAGAACTTCGTCGCCACCCTGCCCTAGGCCCGCCGGGCCGGGCGCCGCGCCCCGGTCCTCTCCGCTCTCGTGCCGTGGCTCCGTGGCACGGCCCTGTGAACGCACCTCCTCCGTCTCCGGCGCGTTGATTTCGCGAAATGCGGGATCCCCAACAAGCGGAGACGGAAATGAGCGAAGCCCACCACCCGGCCGCGGCGCCCCCCCGCGCCGTGCCGCCGGCGCCCGACGGCGACTGGCCGATCGCGACCCTGACGTTGCGCGTCAACGGCCAGGCCCACCGCCTGGCCATGGACACGCGCACCACCCTGCTCGATGCGCTGCGCGACCATCTGGGCCTCACCGGCGCCAAGCCCGGCTGCAACCAGGGCGCCTGCGGCGCCTGCACGGTGCTGATCGACGGCAAGCGGATGAATGCCTGCCTGACCCTGGCGGTGGCCACGCAGGGGCAGGAGATCACCACCATCGAAGGCCTGGCCGAGGGCGAGGCGCTGCACCCGATGCAGCAGGCCTTCATCGACCACGATGCGTTCCAGTGCGGCTACTGCACGCCGGGGCAGATCATCTCGGCCGTGGCCTGCATCCGCGAGGGCCACGCCGGCAGCGCGGAGGAGATCCGCGAGTTCATGTCGGGCAATCTCTGCCGCTGCGGCGCCTATCCGAACATCGTCAAGGCGGTGCAGGACGTCGCCGCCAAGGGAGGCGCGTGATGCAGCCCTTCGCCTATCACCGCGCGAGCAGCCTTGAGGATGCCCTGCGGCACGGCGCCATGGAGGGCGCCTCCTACCTCGCCGGCGGCACCACGCTGGTGGACCTGATGCGCATCGGCGTGATGCGCCCGGACCGGCTGATCGACCTGCGGGACGTGGCGGAGCTGCGCGGCTTCGACACCGGCGGCGAGACGCTGCGCTTCGGCGCCCTGGCCAGCATGGCCGAGGTGGCGGACGACATCGTGCTGCGGCAGGACTACCCGGCGCTGGCGGAGAGCCTGCTGCTGGCCGCCTCGGCGCAGCTGCGCAACATGGCGACGGTGGGCGGCAACCTGCTGCAGCGCACCCGCTGCATGTATTTCCGCGACACCCGCTACCAGGCCTGCAACAAGCGCAGTCCCGGCAGCGGCTGCGCGGCGCTCGACGGCGTCAACCGGCAGCACGCGGTGCTGGGCGGCTCCGAGCGCTGCATCGCCACCATGCCGAGCGACTGGGCCGTGGCGCTCACCGCCTTCGACGCGGCGGTGGAGATCGCCGGGCCGCAGGGCCGCCGCACCATGCCCATCGACAGCTTCCACATCTCCTATGGCGAGCATCCCGAGGCCGAGACGGCGCTGCGCCCCGGCGAGATCCTGACGGCCATCCTGGTCCCCGCGAACCGGGCCGGCCGGACCTCCTGCTACGCCAAGGTGCGGGACCGCGAATCCTTCGCCTTCGCCATCAGTTCCGCCGCCGTGGCGCTGCGGATGGAAGGCGGGCGCGTGGCCGAGGCGCGCATCGCGCTGGGCGGGCTTTCCACCACCCCGTGGCGCGCCACGGCGGCGGAAGCCCTGCTGCGCGGCCGCAGCCTCGACGAATCCAGCATGAAGGAAGCAGCCGCCCGCGCGATGGACGGCGCCGACCCACGCCCCGGCAACGCCTTCAAGGTGGAGCTGGGCCGCCGCACCGTGGAGGACGCGCTGCTGCGCGCCGCCCGCCGCGCCGAGGAAGGAGACGCCGCATGAACGCCATCATCGGAACGCCGCAGCCGCGCCTCGACGGCCCGGCCAAGGTGACGGGCGCGGCGCGCTACGCGCTCGACAACAGCCGCGCCGGCATGCTGCACGCGGCGCTGGTGCTCTCCCCCGTCGCGCTCGGCCGCGTCGCCGCGATCGATGACGCGGCGGTCTCCGCCCTGCCCGGCATCCGCCTGGTGATGACCCACCGGACCATGCCGAAGCTGGAGGAGGACAAGCCGATGCAGGAGGGCGGCCACGCGCACGCCTCCTTCCGGCCGCTGGAGAGCGACGAGATCCGCTACCACGGGCAGCCCGTGGCCGTGGTGCTGGCCGACACGCGCGAGCAGGCCGAATATGCCGCCGGCATCCTGCCGGTGCGCTACGAGGGCCGGGCGGGCGCCGTCGCCCATCTGCCCGAGGGCGCGCCTTCCGAGGAGGAGGTTGGCAGCCTCGATGTCGGCGACGCCGATGCCGAGTGGGAAGCCTCCGCGGTGCGCGTCACGGCCGATTACGAGGAGCCGGCGCAGCACCACAACCCAATCGAGCTCTATGGCTGCCTGGCCGAGTGGGACCCGATGGGAGGCCTGACGGTGCATGTGCCGAGCCAGTGGGCGGGCGGCATGCGCGCGGGCATCGCCAAGTCCTTCGGCATGCCGGCGGACAAGGTGCGGGTGGTCTCGCCCTATATCGGCGGCGCCTTCGGCGGCAAGGCGACGGTGCTGGGCACCACCCTGCTCGCCTGCGCCGCGGCGAAGCTGGCCGGGCGGCCGGTGATCCTGCAGGTCTCGCGCCAGCAGGGCTTCCCCACCTCCTCCTTCCGCCCGGCGGCGCGGCAGCACATCCGCCTCGGCGCCACGGCGGAGGGCAAGCTGCGCGCCTTCCACTACATCACCGAGAACCAGACCTGCCGCTTCGACAACGTCTCCTTCCCCGGCGGCGAGATCCTGGCGCGGCTCTACGACATCCCCGGCATGAAGATCCGCGAGGGGCTGGTGCGGACGGATGTGAACGCACCCGGCTTCATGCGCGCCCCGGCCGAGACGCCGGCGGTGTTCGCCTTCGAGAGCGCCATCGACGAGATGGCGGTGGCGCTGGGGATGGACCCGGTGGAGTTCCGACGCCGCAACGAGCCGGCGAAGGACCCGGTGAAGGGCCTGCCCTGGTCCAGCCGTTCGCTGCTGCGCTGCTACGAGCGCGGCGCCGAGCTGTTCGGCTGGAGCCAGCGGAGCAACGCGCCCCGCAGCATGACGCGGGATGGCGACCTGATCGGCTGGGGCTGCGCCACGGCGGTCTATCCCACCTTCATCAGCACCAGCTCGGCCACGCTGCGGCTGACCTCGGAAGGGCGCGCGGAGGTGCATTGCTCGGCCTCCGACATCGGCACCGGCACCTACACCATCCTGGCGCAGATCGCCGCCGACCGGCTGGGGCTGACGCCGGACAAGGTGACGGTGCGCCTCGGCGACAGCGCCTTCGACCCCGCCAACGTGGCCGGCGGCAGCACCACGGCGCTGGCCAGCGGCAATGCCGTGGGCAAGGTGGCCGAGCAGGCGCGGGCCGCGCTGTTCCAGGCGCTCACCGAGGTGGAGGAAGGCCCCTTCAAGGGCATGGCCCCCGCCAGCCTCTCGCTCAGCGAGGGCACGGTGCGCGCCGGCAACGCGACCCAGAGCCTGGCCGAGGCGGTTTCCAGCCTGCCGCGCGGCAAGGTCGAGGCCACCGACCAGTGGGCGCATCCCGAGATGCCCGCGAAGCAGAGCAAGATGCTCTGGCGTGCCGGCTCGCCGCAGGGCGGGCCGGACATGCAGAGCTTCACGGCCCTGGCCTTCGGCGCGCAGTTCGTGGAGGTGCGGATCAACCCGCGCACCCGCACCATCCGCGTGCCGCGCATGGTGGGCGTCTATGCCGGCGGCAAGATCCTCAACCCGCGCACGGCGCACAGCCAGCTGATGGGCGGCATGGTGTGGGGCCTTTCCAACGCGCTGCTGGAGGCGAGCGAGGTGGACCGCAACCACGCCTCCTTCGTCAACGCCGACATGGCCGAGTACCACATCGCGGTGAATGCCGACATTCCCGCGCTGGATGTGGAGATGCTGGAGGAGCGGGACGACAAGATCGGCCCGATCGGTGCCAAGGGCCTGGGCGAGATCGGCATCACCGGCACCGCCCCTGCCCTGGCGAACGCCATCTTCCACGCCACCGGCATCCGGGTGCGCAAGCTGCCCCTGCGCATCGAGGACATCCTGTCCTGAACTGACAGAAGGAAGATGGGGGTCCGGGGGAATTCCTTCCCCCGGCCTTCCTTCTACCTACTGCCTGTCCCGCCCTTCCTCGACGGCATGGCAGGCAACGAGCGTGGCCCCAACCGGCGTCATCTCCGGCCGTTCCCGCCGGCAGCGGTCATTGGCCAGCGGGCAACGCGGGTTGAAGGCGCAGCCGGAGGGCGGGCTGATCGGGCTCGGCACCTCGCCGCCGACGGGGATGCGCTCCCGCCCCGTCATGTCGAGGTCCGGAATGGCCTCCATCAGCGCCCGCGTGTAGGGGTGGCGCGGCGCCTCGAACAGCGTCTCGGAGGGCGCCAGCTCCACCAGCCGGCCGAGATACATCACCCCGATCCGGTCCGAGACCTGCCGCACCACGGCGAGGTTGTGGCTGATGAAGAGGTAGGTCAGCCCCATGCGGCGCTGGAGATCCTTCATCAGGTTGAGGATCTGCGCCTGCACGGAGACGTCCAGCGCGCTGGTCGGCTCGTCGCAGACCAGGAACTCAGGGTTGGAGGAGAGCGCCCGCGCGATGGAGATGCGCTGGCGCTGCCCGCCCGAGAATTCGTGCGGGAATTTCTGCCCGTCGGCCGGGGAGAGGCCGACCTGGGTGAGCAGTTCGCCCACGCGCTTCTCGCGCGCCGCCCGGTCCGATACCAGGCCGAAGGCGCGCATCGGCTCGGCCACGATGTCCAGCACCCGCCAGCGCGGGTTGAGGCTGGCATAGGGGTCCTGGAAGATCATCTGCATCCGCCGGCGCTGGGCGGCATCGGCGCGGGCGGAGGAGAGGTCGTTGCCGTCGAACAGCACCGCGCCCCGCGTGGTGCCGTAGAGGCCGACCGCCAGCCGCGCCACGGTGGACTTGCCGCAGCCCGACTCACCCACCAGCGAGAGGGTGGTGCCGCGCGGCACGTCGAAGGAGATCCCGTCGACGGCACGCAGCGTGCGCTTGCCCTCGCGCGCCAGCAGGCGTTGCAGCAGGGGGCGGGAGACATCGAAGTAGCGGGCCACGTCCCGCACTTCCAGCATCGGCGGCTGGCCGGCGGCGTTCTCAGACATGGGCAGCCCTCTTCTCGGAGGCGGGGTCGTGCAGCCAGCAGGCGGCGCGGGTGGTGCCGGCGTCCAGCAGGTCCGGCCGCTCCACGCGGCAGCGGTCGAAGACGTGCGGGCAGCGCGGGTTGTAGGCGCAGCCGCGCGGAATGGCGGTCAGCCGCGGCATGGCGCCATCGATCTGCGCCAGGTGCTCCACCTTGCGGTCCAGCGGCGGGATGGAGGCCATGAGGCCGGCGCTGTAGGGGTGGTTGGGCGCCTTCACCACCTCCCGCACCGGGCCGATCTCGGCGACGCGGCCGGCATACATCACCGCCACGCGGTCGGCGGTCTCGGCGATGACGCCCATGTCGTGCGTCACCAGCATCACCGCCGTGCCGTGGTCGCGCGTCAGCCGCTTGAGCAGCGCGATGATCTGCGCCTGGATCGAAACGTCGAGCGCCGTGGTGGGCTCGTCCGCCACCACCAGGCGCGGCTCGGCGCAGAGGGCGAGCGCGATGACGACGCGCTGCCGCATTCCGCCCGAGAATTCGTGCGGGTAGCTGTCGATGCGCTGCGCGGCACCGGGGATGCCCACCTCCTCCAGCCAGTGGATGGCGCGCGCCCGGGCCTGGGCCGGCGTCATCGGCAGGTGGGTGAGGATGGTCTCCTGCAGCTGGCGGCCGACCGTGTAGAGCGGGTTCAGCGTGGTCAGCGGGTCCTGGAAGATGGCGCCGATCTGCTTGCCGCGGATGCGCCGCATCTTCTCGCGCGGGAGGTTGTCGATGCGCTGGCCGTCCAGCAGGATCTCGCCGCGGGCGATGCGGCCGGGCGGCTCCAGCAGGCCGATGATGGCGGCGCCCGTCATCGACTTGCCGGCGCCGGATTCGCCCACCACCCCCAGCACCTCGCCGGCGCGGATGGAGAAGGAGACGTCGTCCAGCGCCGTCAGCGTGCCGCGCCGGGTCGGGAACTCGACGCGCAGGTTGCGGACTTCGAGAAGCGGCGCCGCGGCTGCGGCAGGGACAGGATTCATCAGCGCAGCCTCGGGTTCAGGGCGTCGCGCAGCCAGTCGCCCAGGAGATTCACGGAGAGCACCAGCGCCACCAGGGCGATGCCGGGGAACAGGGTGATCCACCACTCGCCGCTGAACAGGAAGTCGTTGCCGATGCGGATGAGCGTGCCGAGGGAGGGCTGCGTCGGCGGCACGCCGACACCCAGGAAGGAGAGCGTGGCCTCCGCCAGGATGGCGAAGCCGAGATTCAGCGTGGCGATGACCAACACCGGCCCCAGCACGTTGGGCAGCACATGCGTCAGCATGATGCGCAGCTTGGAGAGGCCGATGACGCGGGCAGCCAGCACGTATTCCTTGTTGCGCTCGACCAGGGTGGAGCCGCGCACGGTGCGGGCGAATTGCGGCCAGTTGCTGACGCCGATGGCGAACACCACGACATAGAGCGCGATCGCCTCATGCGCCTCGGGCGGCAGGGCGGCGCGGACGATGCCGTCGATCAGCAGCGCCACCAGGATGGAGGGGAAGGTGAGCTGGATGTCGGCCACGCGCATCAGCACGGCATCCACCGTGCCGCCGAGATAGCCGGCCAGCAGCCCCAGCCCCACCCCCACCACGGTGGAGAACACCACCGCCGAGAGGCCGACGATGAGCGAGACGCGCGCGCCGTACATGATGGCGGAGAGCACGTCCCGCCCCTGGTCGTCCGTGCCGAGGAGGAAGGAAGCGTTGCCCTCCTCCGTCCAGGCCGGCGGGTTGAAGGCGTCCATCAGGTTGAGGCTGGCGAGGTCGAAGGGGTTGTGCGGCGCGATCCAGGGCGCGAGCACGGCGCCCAGGATGCAGACGAGCGCCACCACCGCCGAGGCCACCGTAACCGGCGAGCGGCTGAAGGAATACCAGAGGTCGGAATCGAGGGCGCGCGACAGGGCGTTCGCCATGGCTCAGTGCCCCCCGCGCCCGGCGCGCAGGCGCGGGTCCACGATGTAGTACAGGATGTCCACCACGAGGTTGATCACCACGAAGATCAGCGCCGTCAGCATCAGGTAGGCGGCCATCACCGGGATGTCGGCCGAGCCCACGCTCTGGATGAAGAGCAGCCCCATGCCGGGCCACTGGAACACCGTCTCCGTCACGATGGCGAAGGCGATGATGGAGCCGAGCTGGAGGCCGGCGATGGTGATGACCGGCACCAGCGTGTTCTTCAGCGCATGGCCGAAATGCACGCTGCGGTCCGGCAGGCCGCGGGCGCGGGCGAACTTGATATAGTCCGTCCGCAGCACCTCCAGCATCTCGGCCCGTACCAGCCGCATGATCAGCGTCAGCTGGAACAGGCCGAGGGTGATGGCGGGCAGGATCAGCGCGCGCCAGCCATCGGCGGTGAGCAGGCCGGTGCTCCACCAGCCGAGCTGCACCACCTCGCCCCGGCCGTAGCTCGGCAGCCAGCCCAGCAGCACCGAGAACACCAGGATCAGCAGGATGCCGATGAGGAAGGTGGGCAGCGAGACGCCGATGAGGCTGAAGGTCAGGAAGAAGCGCGACAGCCAGGAATTGCGGTAGAGGCCCGTATAGACCCCCATCGGCACCCCCACCAGCATGGCGATGGCGGCGGCCACGAAGGCCAGCTCCAGCGTGGCGGGCGCGCGTTCCGCGATCAGCTCCGCCACGGGGCGGGAGAGGCGGTAGGAAAGGCCGAACTCGCCCTGCGCCGCGTTCACCACGAACTTGAAGAACTGCACGAAGAAGGGCTGGTCGAGGCCCAGGCTGGCCACCAGCGCCTGGCGCTGCGCCTCGGTGAAGTCCTGGCCCAGCATGATCGCCACCGGGTCGCCGACATAGGCGAACATGGCGAAGCTGATCAGCGCCACCACCAGCAGCACCGGAATCGCCTGCAACAGGCGGGAGAGGATGAAGGCGGGCATCGCTCAGCCGGCCCCGCGCATCCGGCGGCCGCCCCATGCGGCCGCGCGAGCAAACCTCGCCGTGGCGGCGCGCGCCACGGCCCTTCCGTTCCACATAGCCTTTTCGTCCCCAAACCCGGCCTTCGGGTCCCGTCCCTAGGAGGCCGGCGCATTCCTGGTCAAGCCGCGCAATCAACCACCGCGAGGGACGGAAGGGAAGCGCGAGGGACGGAAGGAAAGCCAGCCCCGGCGCCCGCCGCCTCACCGCAGGGTTTCCGGCTCCTCCTCCGCCCAGTCCCGCAGCAGGGTGAAGCCAACCGCCAGCAGCACCGGCCCGAGGAACAGGCCGAGGAAGCCGAAGGCCAGCACCCCGCCCAGCGCGCCCAGGATGGTGAGCAGCAGCGGCAGGTCGGCGCCGCGGCTGATCAGCCAGGGGCGGATGACGTTGTCCACGCTGCTGATGCCGAAGGCGCCATAGACCAGCAGGAAGATGCCCCAGCCGGTGGAGCCCTGGCCGAACAGCCAGAGCGCCGCCGGCAGCCAGACCAGCGGCGCGCCGACCGGCAGCACCGAGAGGGCGCCCGCCACCACCGCCAGCAGCACAGGCTGCGGCACCCCGGCGATCCAGAGGCCGAGGCCGGTCAGCACCCCCTGCGCCACCGCCGTGCCGAGCAGGCCATAGACCACGCCGATGGTGACATTGGCGGTCAGCTGCACCAGCCGCCGCGCCTGCGGCCCGGCGATGCGGCCCACCAGCGCCTCCAGCCCCGCCGCCATGCGCGGCCCGTCGCGGTAGAAGAAGAAGGAGAGCAGGATGGCCAGCACCAGCTCGGCCAGGCCCGAGAGCACCGCCAGCAGCAGCGCCAGCGCCTGCTGGGCGATGACGCCGGCATAGGGCTGCAGCAGGCTGGTGAGCGGGCTGAAATCGAACTGCAGCGCGTCCCAACGCTCGGCGAGGGAGGCGCCGATCCAGGGAATGGCGGCCAGCTTGTCGCTCAGCGCCGGAAAGCCGCCGGCCACCAGCCCTTCGACGTTGCGCCGCAGCCCCTCCACATCCTCGGCGCGGATCGGCGCAGCGAAGAGCAGCGGCAGGCCGACCAGCAGCATCTCCAGCGTCACCATCACCAGGGCGGCGAGGCCGGGGGAGAGGCGCAGCCGATCCCGCAGGGTGCGGTAGGCGGGCCAGGTGCAGAAGGCCAGGATGGCCGCCCACAGCAGCGCCGAGATGAACGGGCGCAGTACCAGCAGACAGCCGAGCAGCAGCGCGGAGAGGGCCGCCAGCCCCAGAATCCGGGCCGGCCGCAACGCCCGGTCACCCGGGGAGGAGGAGGAGCTCATGGCAGGGAATGTGCCTGAGCCGCGGCGCCGCCGCCAGCGGCGCGCCGGATGCGCACGGCAGCTTGTCGGACAAGGGCTTGCACTCCGCGCCCAGCCCTCTAGCGTGCCGCGCCAGCACCGGGGCGCGAGGCCGCGCTCCCCCCGATATCCGGAGATCCCGCATGCCGCGCTTCGCCGCCAACCTGTCCATGATGTTCCAGGAACTGCCCTTCCTGGACCGCTTCGCCGCCGCCCGCGCGGCGGGGTTCGAGGCGGTGGAGTTCCTCTTTCCCTACGACTTCCCCGCCGCCGAGATCGCCACCCGCCTCAAGGACAACGGGCTGCAGCAGGTGCTGTTCAACGCCCCGCCCGGCGACTGGGCCGCGGGCGAGCGCGGCATGGCCTGCATCCCCGGCCGCCAGGCCGAGTTCCGCGAGGCGCTGAAGCAGGCCCTGGACTACGCCGCCGCCCTCTCCTGCCCGCGCCTGCACATCATGCCGGGCCTGCGCCCCGCCGGCGTGGCGCATGACACGCTGACGGCCGTCTACGGCGCCAACCTGGCCTGGGCGGCCGAGGAATGCGCCAAGGCGGCGGTGAAGGCGGTGATCGAGCCGATCAACCAGCGCGACATCCCCGGCATCTTCATGACCACCATGCAGCAGGGCGCCGACATCATCGCCGCCGTGGGCGAGGACAGGCTCGGCCTGCAGTTCGACCTCTACCACTGCCAGGTGAGCGAGGGCGACATCGTCAAGCGCGTGGAGAAGCACCTGGCCATCATCGCGCACATGCAGGTGGCGGACGTGCCGGGGCGCAACGAGCCGGGCACCGGCGAGGTGAACTGGGCTTTCGTGTTCGATCGCATCGACGCGCTGGGCTACCGTGGCTGGATCGGCTGCGAGTACCGGCCGGCGGGCGAGACGGTGGCCGGCCTCGGCTGGTTCGCCCCCTACAAGGCCGCCTGACCAGGCCCGCACTTCCCGGAGGAGACGTCCAAAGATGAAAATCGGTTTTATCGGCCTCGGCATCATGGGCCATCCCATGGCGCTGCACCTGAAGTCGGCGGGCCATACGCTGCTGGTGCCCGACCGCGCCAGCCTGAAGGAGGAGATCCGCGCCCAGGCCGAGGTGCTGCCGGACCCGGCCGCCATCGCCGCCGCGGCCGAGGTGATCATCCTGATGGTGCCGGACACGCCGGATGTGGAGGCCGTTCTGTTCGGCCCGAAGGGCGTGGCCGAGGGCCTCTCCCCCGGCAAGCTGGTGATCGACATGAGCTCGATCAGCCCGACCGCCACCAAGGATTTCGCCCGCCGCGTCAACGAGAAGGGCTGCGACTATCTCGACGCCCCCGTCTCCGGCGGCGAGGTGGGCGCCAGGCAGGCCAGCCTGACCATCATGGTGGGCGGCCCGCAGGCGGCCTTCGACCGCGCCCTGCCGCTGTTCCAGGCGATGGGCAAGAACATCACCCTGGTGGGCGAGGCCAATGGCGCCGGGCAGACCTGCAAGGTGGCCAACCAGATCGTCGTCGCCCTGACCATCGAGGCGGTGGGCGAGGCGCTGGTCTTCGCCAGCAAGGCCGGGGCCGATCCCGCCAAGGTGCGGCAGGCTCTGATGGGCGGGCTGGCGACCTCGCGCATCCTTGAACTGCACGGGGAGCGCATGATCAAGCGCACCTTCGAGCCCGGCTTCCGCATCGCCCTGCACCAGAAGGATCTCAACCTCGCGTTGCAGTCGGCGAAGGAGCTCGGGGTCGCGCTGCCCAACACAGCCTCGACTCAGCAGCTATTCTCGGCCTGCGCGGCCGCTGGCGGGGGGCAGTGGGATCACTCCGGTTTGGTTCAGGCTCTTGAAATGCTTGCGGCGCATAAAGTCTCCGGAAGCTGAGGCTTGGCCGGCCCCTGGCGGGCCGATTCTGGCCCGCCAGGGCACTTCGTTTTGAGAAAGATTCTTATCATCTCGCGATTATCCGTTGCCAGAAGGCCGCCCCGGCCGCATTTTCTGTCCTAGCGCCGTCCGGCGAGATTTTTCGCCGCAGACGAATATGAACCGGTTGATATCGACAAGAGGTGTCATGCGTTTCGCCGATATCGGCCAGCAATTGCGGGCCTACCGTCTTGAGTCCGGCCTGCGGGCCGAGGAGATCGCGGCGCGGCTGGGCGTGTCCCGGGCCGCGTTGTATCGCTACGAGAAGGGCGAGGTCATCAAGCTGGACACGATCCGGCGGCTGGCTGAGTTGCTGAAGATCTCGCCCCTTTCCCTGCTCGGGATCGGGGTGGAGTATTTCTCCCGCCCCATCGCCTTCCAGGAGCGGCTGCGCCAGGTGGAGGAGCAGTCCGACCAGATCCTGCAGGTCGGCGGCGCCTTCTGCTACCAGACCACCACGGAGGCCTTCGACGGCGCCCTGGCGGAGGCCTGGGCCGAAGCGGCCGATGCGGCGCCCGAGCGCATCCCCGCCCGTGCCGCCGCCGACCAGGCGATGGGCCTGCTGACGGCACGCAAGAAGCTGCACCAGTCGCGCCGCGCCAACATCATCGCCATGCTGTCGGAGACCGCGCTGCGCGGCTTCCTGGCCGAAGGCGTGGCGGGCAGCCTCGCCCTCTCGGAGCGCACCCGCAACCGGTGCCGGCAGGCGGCGCGCGACGAGGTGGAGAGCATCGCCACGCTGATGGAGAGCGTGCCCATCGGGCTGCAGATCGGCCTGCTGCCGACCGAGCCGGCGGGCAGCTTCATGGTGCTGCGCGGGCGGGAGCGGGCGCATGTCTGCACCAGCCCCTTCCCCGCCGACCTCACCGCCAGCCCGGCCATCGGCGTCGGCACCATCACGGCGGCGGACGAGGCGGTGTCGGTGCACCAGCGCGTGGCCGAGGCTGCCTGGCGCAACGCGCTGAAGGGCCCCGCCGCCGCCAGCCGCCTGCGGGAGCTGCTGCAGGAGGCCGCGCCGCGCTGAGGCGCGGCGCGGACGCGCCCTACAGCGCCAGCCGCGCCTCCATCACCTCGTCATCCTCCGGCGAGCGGCGCAGGGTGAAGCCGAGGGAGCGGACGAAGCCCAGCATCGGCTGGTTGTCGGCCAGCACCTGGCCGACAACCAGCTCCAGCCCCTGCCCCCGGCCCCACTCCAGCAGCCGCTCCATCAGGTGCCGGGCCAGGCCCTGACCCTTCCAGCCCGGCAGCGTCACCACCGCGAACTCGCCCACCGCCGGGTCGCCGGGGGCACCGCCCGGCTCGCGGATCAGCCGCGCCACGCCCACGGTGCGCGGCGGCCCCTCGCCGCTGCTGTCCACCGCCACGAAGGCCATCTCCCGGTCGTAGTCGATCTGCGTCATGCGGGCGAGCTGCGCCGGCGGCAGCTCCTTGATCTGGCTGAAGAAGCGCCAGCGTACATCCTCCGGCGCCAGGTTGCGGAAGGCCTCGGCATGGGCGGCGGCGTCCTCCGGGCGGATCGGGCGCACCAGCAGCCGGCGGCCGTCCCGCGCCGTCCATTCCCGCGCCAGCTCGGCCGGATAGGGCGGCACGGAGAGCATGGAGCGCTGCCCCGGCGGCCGCAGCCCGCCCGAGGCATCCAGCGCCAGCAGCCCCTTCCCGTCCGCCAGCAGCGGGTTGACGATCAGCCCCTCGATCTCGGGGAAGTCGATGGCGACCTGGGAGAGGCGCACCAGCGCGTCGGCCAGCAGGGTCAGGTCCACCGGCGCGTGGTCGCGGAAGCCTTCCAGCAGCCGCACCCCGTGGGTGCGGCGGATCAGCGCCAGGGCCAGGGTGCGGTTCAGCGGCGGCAGGTCGAAGGCCACGTCCGGCTCGAAATCGGAGGCGGTGCCGCCACGGCCATAGCCGATCCAGGGGCCGAACATCGGGTCGTCGCCCAGCCGCAGGCGCAGCTCATGGGGGCGCAGCGGACCGGTGGCGCCGGCCTGGCGCTGCACCAGGAAGCCGTCGATCCGCGCCTGCGGGCGGGCGGCGCGCACCTGCGCCACCATGGCGGCCGCCGCTGCGCGCAGCCCGGCCACGTCCTTCAGCCCCAGCACCACGCCCCCCACCTCGGTCTTGCGCGGCAGGTCGGGGCTCAGGACCTTCAGCACCACGGGGAAGCCGAGGCGCATGGCGGCGGCGATGGCGGCATCGACATCCGGCACCGCCTGCCCCGGCACCGCCGGCAGCCCGTAGGCCTCCAGGATGCGCAGCGCCTCCGCCTCGGTGAAGCCGAGCCGCCCCTCGGCGCGCAGGGCGTCGATCACGGCGCGCACGGCGGCGCGGTCCGGCGCCAGCTCCAGCATGTCGCGCGGCGGCAGCTCGGCGGCGGCGGCGCGGTTGCGGCGGTCGGTCGCCAGATGCAGGGCGCCGCGCACCGCCGCCGCCGCCGTGGCGTAGACGGCATGGCCGGCCAGCGCCAGACGGCGGCGCGCGGCGGCGGCGGCCGGCGCCTGGCCCAGCCAGCCCACCAGCACCGGGGCGCCGCGCGCCGCCAGCGCGGCGGCGGCGCGGGCGCTGGCGGCCACGTCCTGGTCCTGCCCGGGCGCGGGGGCGTGCACCGCCACCACCGAATCCACCTCCGGCAGGGCGGCCAGCAGGCTGGCGGCCTCGGCCAAGCGGTGCCCCTCCTGCGGCGGCAGCAGCAGCGGGTTGCCGGGGGCCGCCTGCGGCAGCGCCAGCGAGAACGCCTCCTGCGCCGCCGGGCTCCAGGCGGCCAGGCGGCCGCCGGATTGCAGCACGGCATCGGCCGCCAACTGCGCCGGCCCCTGGCCGTTGGCGACGATCGCCACCCGGTCGCCGGCCAGCGCGTCCGGCCCGCCGCGCGGCGCCGGGCGCACCCGCGCCAACGTCTCGGCCGCCGCCAGCAGGTCCTCCAGCCCGCCCACGCGCAGCACGCCGGCGCGGCGCAGCGCCGCCTCCATCACCGCATCAGCGAGGCCGGAGGCATCGGCCTGCCGCCCGCCGGGGCGGATCGCCACCACGGGGCGGGTGCGGGCCGTGGCGCGGGCGGCGGAGATGAACAGGCGGCGGTTCTTGATCCGCCGCAGGTCGAGCAGCACGGCGCCCGCCTCCGGGTCGCGCGCGATCCAGTCCAGGGCCAGCGCGAAGCCCAGCCCCTGGTTGGTGCCGATGCCGACGATGTGGCTGAAGCCCAGCTCCTCCCCCTCCGCCCAGTCGATGACGGCGCGCGCCATGGCGCCGGACTGGCAGAGCAGCGCCAGCCGCCCCGGGCGCGGCGCGATGTGCGACAGGCTGGCATTCAGCCCGATGCGCGGCAGGCAGAGGCCGAAGCTGTGCGCCCCCAGCACCCGCACGCCTGTCCTCTCCGACAGGGCGGCGAGGTCCGGCCCGGCCACCGGGACGATGGCGGCGAAGCAGCCCCGCGCCGCCAGCGCCCGCATCGCCGCCTCCTGCGCCCCGGGCGGCAGGCAGAGTACGGCGAGGTCGGGCGGCGCGGGCAGCGCCTCCAGCGCCTCCGCCGGCAGCAGCCCCTCGGCGGCGAGGCCGATGGCGTGGATCGGCCCGGCGAAGCCGCCCGTGGCGAGGTTGCGGGCGAGGATGCCGGATTCCGGCAAGGCCGGGTCGGCCAGCAGCACCACCGATTGCGGGCGGAACAGCGCCGTCTCCCGGAAGCCGGGACGGTGGCGCGGCAGGGCGAGAGGGAGCTTCATGGCGCCGAACATCTGGCGCGCCCCGCGCTGCGCCGCAACAGGAACCTGCCGCCGGAACGATCCTCGGGCGAAGCTTTTTCCGGCGCCCGGCGGCACCTCCAGCGGGGCTGGCCCGCGCGATCCGGGGCTGGCCTGCGGGGCGCCGCCGGGCTAAGGGAGCGCATCATTTATGATCCGGCAGGGCTTATGCGGGCGTGAAGGCCCGTTGGGTTGCCGCTTTTTCCCCGCCCCTCTATAGCCGTCCCGACGCCAGAGAGGTTCTTGACCTTGGCCAGTATCGCCCCCCTTCCCGACGCTTCCGCCAACCCCGCCATCGCGGCGCAGCAGAAGATCCTGGCTCTGCCGGTGACCGAGACGCGGCGGATGGCCGATGCGATCCGGGCCCTGGCCATCGACGCCGTCGAGCAGGCCAAGTCCGGCCACCCCGGCATGCCTATGGGCATGGCCGACGCCGCGACCGTGCTGTTCAGCAAGTTCCTCAAGCACGACGCCGCCGACCCGCGCTGGGCGGACCGCGACCGCTTCGTGCTCTCGGCCGGCCACGGCTCGATGCTGCTCTACGCATGGCTGCATCTCTCCGGCCATGCCGGCATGGCGATGGACGACCTGCGGAAGTTCCGCCAGCTGCATTCGGTGGCCGCCGGCCATCCGGAATATGGCGAGCACCCGGCGATCGAGACCACCACCGGCCCGCTCGGCCAGGGGCTGGCCAACGCCGTCGGCATGGCGCTGGCCGAGCGGCACCTCGCCACCCGCTTCGGCAAGAGCCTGGTGGACCACCGCACCTGGGTGATCGCCGGCGATGGCTGCCTGATGGAGGGGATCAGCCACGAGGCCGCCTCCATCGCCGGCCACTTCAAGCTGAACAAGCTGACGGTGCTGTGGGACGATAACGGCATCTGCATCGACGGCGCGGTCGACATGGCCAGCTCCGACGACGTGCTGAAGCGCTTCGCCGCCTATGGCTGGGCGGTGAAGCGGGTGGACGGGCATGACGCGGCGGCGGTGGAGAAGGCGCTGGAAGGCGCCACCCGCAGCACCCGCCCGACCATCATCGCCTGCCGCACCATCATCGGCTTCGCCGCCCCCACCAAGGCCGGCACGGCCGGCAGCCATGGCAGCCCGCTGGGCGGCCCCGAGGCCGCCGCCGCCAAGCAGGCGCTGGGCTGGACCAGCGGCCCCTTCGAGGTGCCGGAGGACATCAAGGCCGCCTGGGAGGCCGCCGGCCGCCGCTGCGCCGGCGCCCGCCGCTCCTGGCTGAAGCGCCTGGCCAACCACCCGCAGAAGGCCGAGTTCGAGCGCGCCATGGCCGGCAAGCTGCCGGAGGGCTGGCACGAGGCCGCCGCCGCCTACCGCGCCAAGCTCGCCGAGGACAAGCCGAAGATCGCCACCCGCGTCGCCTCGCAGCGCGCGCTGGAGGTGCTGGTGCCGGCCATCCCCGAGATGATCGGCGGCTCGGCCGACCTCACCGGCTCCAACAACACCAACGTCAAGGGCATCCCCGTGCTCTCGCCGTCCAACATGGGCGGGCGCTACGTGCACTGGGGCATCCGCGAGCACGGCATGGCCGCCGCCATGAACGGCATGGCGCTGCATGGCGGCGTCATCCCCTATGGCGGCACCTTCCTCGTCTTCGCCGACTACATGCGCCCCTCCATCCGCCTCGCCGCGCTGATGCGCGCCCGCGTGGTGCATGTGCTGACGCATGACAGCATCGGCCTCGGCGAGGACGGGCCGACCCACCAGCCGGTGGAGACGCTGGCCAGCCTGCGCGTCATCCCCAACCTCCATGTGTTCCGCCCGGCGGACGCGATGGAGACGGCGGAGTGCTGGGAGCTGGCGGTGGCCCGCGCCGACGGCCCCTCGGTGCTGGCGCTCTCCCGCCAGAACCTCCCCGCCCTGCGCGAGGAGGCGGGCGAGAACCGCTCCGCCCGCGGCGGCTACGTGCTGGCCGAGGCCTCCGGCGCCCGCAAGGCGACCCTGGTCGCCACCGGCTCCGAGGTGCAGCTCGCCATGACGGCGCGCGCCACGCTGGAGGCGGAGGGCATCCCCACCGCCGTCGTCTCCCTGCCCTGCTGGGAGCTGTTCGCGCTGCAGGACGAGAGCTACCGCGCCGCCGTGCTGGGCGATGGCCTGCGCATCGGCATCGAGGCGGCGCTCGGCTTCGGCTGGGAGCGCTGGCTTGGCCGTGATGCAACCTTCATCGGCATGACGGGTTTCGGCGCTTCGGCACCGGCCGAGGATCTCTACCGCCACTTCGGCATCACGGCCGAGGCGGTTGTGACGGCAGTCCGGCGCAAGCTGGGCTGAGACGCTTCAAGACCAATCGGGAAAGACAAGGGAAGACACCATGGCTGTTAAGGTCGCGATCAACGGGTTCGGGCGCATCGGCCGCCTGGTGCTGCGCGCCGCCTGCGAGAGCGGGCGCGACGATGTCGAGTTCGTTGCCATCAACGACCTGGGCTCGGTCGAGGCGAACGCGCATCTCTTCCGCTACGACAGCGTGCATGGCCGCTTCCCCGGCGAGGTGATCGTCGAGGGCGACAGCATCACCATCAAGGCCCACGGCAAGACCTGGGGCCCGATCAAGGTGACGGCCGAGCGCGACCCGACGAAGCTGAAGTGGGACGGCGTCGACATCGCCGCCGAGTGCACCGGCATCTTCACCGCGCGCGAGAAGGCGCAGGTGCTGCTCGGCACCGGCGCGCGCAAGGTGCTGATCTCGGCCCCCGGCGAGAACTCGGACAAGACCATCGTCTACGGCGTGAACCACACGACGCTGACGGCCGAGGACAAGATCGTCTCGAACGCCTCCTGCACCACCAACTGCCTGGCGCCCGTCGCCAAGGTGCTGCACGAGAAGTTCGGCATCCTGCGCGGCTACATGGTCACCATCCACGCCTACACGGGTGACCAGAACACCGTCGATACGCTGCACAAGGACCTGCACCGCGCCCGCGCCGCGGCGGTCTCGGCCATCCCGACCTCGACGGGCGCCGCCAAGGCCGTGGGCCTGGTGATGCCGGAGCTGAAGGGCAAGCTGGACGGCACCGCCATCCGCATCCCGACGCCGAACGTCTCGCTCGTCAGCCTCGACTTCGTGCCGGAGCGCACCGAGGGCCTGACCAAGGAGGCGATCAACGCCGTGATGAAGGAAGCGGCCGAGAACGGCCCGCTGAAGGGCATCCTCGGCTACAACACCGCGCCGCTGGTCAGCATCGACTTCAACCACGACCCGCACTCCTCCACCTTCGACGCCACCCAGACCCAGGTGGTCGATGGCGGGCTGGTGCGGGTGATGAGCTGGTACGACAACGAGTGGGGCTTCTCCAATCGCATGTCGGACACCGCCGCCTATCTCGGCAAGCTCTGAGGGAGGGCGCGGCGATGGCCCGTTTCCGGACGCTCGATCAGCTCGACCCCGCCGGCAAGCGGGTCCTGCTGCGCGCCGACCTCAACCTGCCGGTGCGCGACGGTCAGATCACCGACCGCACGCGCATCGAGCGCCTCTCCCCCACCATCCGCGAGCTGGCGGAGAAGGGCGCGCGCGTCATCGTGTGCAGCCACTTCGACCGGCCGAAGGGCAAGCGGGTGCCGGAGATGTCGCTGAAGCCGATGGCGGAGGCGCTCGCTGGCTCGCTCGGCCGCCCCGTCGCCTTCGCCGATGACTGCATCGGCCCCGTGGCCGAGGCCGCCGTCGCCGCCCTGAAGGATGGCGAGGTGCTGGTGCTGGAGAACACCCGTTACCACGCCGGCGAGGAGAAGAACGACCCGGCGATGGCGGAGGCGCTGGCGAAGCTCGGCGACGTCTTCGTCAACGACGCCTTCTCCGCCGCCCACCGCGCCCATGCCTCGACCGAGGGCGTGGCGCACAGGCTGCCCAGCTATGCCGGCCGGCTGATGCAGGCCGAGCTGGAGGCGCTGGACGCGGCGCTCGGCACCCCGGCGCGGCCGGTGGTGGCCATCGTCGGCGGCGCCAAGGTCTCCACCAAGCTCGACCTGCTCGGCAACCTGTCGCGCAAGGTGGACGTGCTGGTGATCGGCGGCGCCATGGCCAACACCTTCCTGGCGGCCAAGGGCATGTCCATGGGCAAGTCGCTGCAGGAAGCGGAGATGCACGAGACGGCGCTCCGCATCCTCGACGAGGCCAAGGCCGCCAATTGCGAGGTGCTGCTGCCGGAGGATCTCGTCGTCGCCGAGGCCTTCGCCGCCAACGCCCCGCACCGCACCGTCGCGGCGGACAAGGTGCCCGAGGGCATGATGGCGCTCGATGTCGGCCCCGGCACGGTGGCCGCGGTCGAGAGCCGCCTGAAGCGCGCCTCCACCCTGGTGTGGAACGGCCCCTTCGGCGCCTTCGAGATCCCGCCCTTCGACACCGCCACCGTGCAGGTGGCGCAGATGGCCGCGGGGCTCACCACCTCGGCCGGGCTGAAGACGATCGGCGGCGGCGGCGACACCGTCTCGGCGCTGCGCCATGCCGGCGTGGCGGAGCGGATGACCTATGTCTCCTCCGCCGGCGGCGCCTTCCTGGAGTGGCTGGAAGGCAAGACGCTGCCGGGCGTGGCGGTGCTGCAGGAAGGCTGAGCCACGGCTCGGCGGACGGAACGAAGGCCGGGGCGGAAGTCCCGGCCTTTTTTGATCGCCCCTCGATACCCCGTTGCAGGATCATCCGACGAGCGGCCGAAAACTCCGGGTCAAGGGGTGGTGCTTCGCGTTTCGCGGGTCCACATTCGCCCCAACCCCGACCAGTTGAGGAGACGCTGTAGATGTACCAGGACGTCCTGCTCCATATCGACGGCCAGTGGCGCGCCGCGACCGGCGGCCGCACCATCCCCGTGCTGAACCCGGCCACCGAGGAACAGATCGGCACCGTTCCGCACGCCAATGAGAGCGACCTCGACGAGGCGCTGGCCGCCGCCGAGCGGGGCTTCGCAACCTGGAAGAAGGTCTCCGCCTTCGACCGCTCCAAGCTGATGCGCAAGGCCGCCGACCTGCTGCGCTCGCGCGCCGACAGCATCGCCCGCCTGATGACGCTGGAGCAGGGCAAGCCCCTGCCCGAGGCGAAGATGGAGGTGATGGCCGGCGCCGACACCATCGACTGGTTCGCCGAGGAGGCCCGCCGCGCCTATGGCCGCGTGGTGCCGGCGCGCGCCGAGGGCGTGTACCAGCTCGTCATCAAGGAGCCGGTCGGCCCCGTGGCCGCCTTCACGCCGTGGAACTTCCCGATCAACCAGGTGGTGCGCAAGCTCTCCGCGGCGCTGGCCACCGGCTGCTCGATCATCGTCAAGGCACCGGAGGAGACGCCGGCCTCGCCGGCCGAGCTGATCCGCTGCTTCATCGACGCCGGGCTGCCGAAGGGCGTGGTTGGCCTCGTCTATGGCGTGCCGGCGGAGATCTCCTCCTACCTCATCCCGCACCCCACCATCCGCAAGGTGACCTTCACCGGCTCCACCCCGGTGGGCAAGCACCTGGCCGAGATGGCCGGCAAGTACATGAAGCGCGCGACGATGGAGCTGGGCGGCCACGCCCCCGCCATCGTGTTCGACGACGCCGATGTGGACCATGCCAGCAAGACCCTCGCCGGCAGCAAGTTCCGCAATGCCGGCCAGGTCTGCGTCTCGCCGACCCGCTTCCTGGTGCAGGAGAAGGTGTTCGACCAGTTCGTCGACAAGTTCACCGCCTATGCCAAGTCGCTGAAGGTGGGCAACGGGCTGGAGGATGGCGTGCAGATGGGCCCGCTGGCCAATGACCGCCGCATCCCCGCCATGGAGGCGCTGGTGGCCGATGCCCGGCAGAAGGGCGCCGAGGTCCGCACCGGCGGCAACCGCATCGGCAACAAGGGCTATTTCTACGAGCCGACGGTGATCACCGGCCTGACGCGCGAGATGCGCGCCATGAACGAGGAGCCCTTCGGCCCGCTGGCGCTGATGGTGCCCTTCAAGGACTTCGACGAGGTGGTGGAGGAGAGCAACCGCCTTCCCTTCGGTCTCGCCGCCTATGCCTTCACCCGCTCGGCCAAGACGGCGAACGCCATCGCCAGCCAGGTCGAGACCGGCATGATGACGATCAACCACCTGGGCCTGGCCCTGCCGGAAGTGCCGTTCGGCGGCATCAAGGACAGCGGCTACGGCTCCGAGGGCGGCTCCGAGGCGATCGAGGCCTACCTGAACACCAAGTTCGTCACCCAGGCCGGCCTCTGACAGCCGGCCTGCCCCTCCGCCCGCGGGCGGAGGGGCCACGGCCCGGCCCGCGCCTCCCCGGGAGGCGCGGGCTTTTTCATGCCCGCTCAGCCGGTGCTGGATCAGCCGGTGCTGGAGGGGTCCTGGCTGACCAGCACCTTGTCGATCCGCCGCCCGTCCATGTCGATGATCTCGAAGCGCCAGCCGGCCCAGGCGATGCGGTCGCCCTCGCGCGGCACGCGCTGCAGCAGCGCCAGCACCAGCCCGGCCACGGTGTGGTAGCTGCCCTCGCCGGGCAGGCCGGGCAGGTCCAGGCGGGCGCGCAGCTCGTCGCTGGCCATCATGCCGTCGAGCAGCAGGCTGCCATCGTGGCGCTCCACCACGCCGCCGGCCTGCGGCGCCGGCGCCGGGCCCAGCTCGCCCACGATCGCCTCCAGCAGGTCGGAGGCGGTCACCACGCCCTCGAAGCTGCCATACTCGTCCATCACCAGTGCTATGCCGAGCGGGTCCTTGCGCAGCCGGGCCAGCCCGTCCAGCGCCGAGAGGCCGTCGGGCAGCACGGAGGCCTGGCGCAGCGCGGCCTTCAGGTCCAGCGGCGCGCCGGTGAGGATCTGGTCCAGCAGGTCCTTCGCCGCCACCACGCCCACCACGTTGTCGATCCGCCCGTCCGCCACCACGAAGCGCGTCACCGTGCTGGCGCGCAGCCGCGCCGCAACCTCCTCGGGGCCGGCATTGCGGTCGATCCACTCCACCTCGGTGCGCGGCGTCATCAGCGCGCGCACCGGCTTGTCGGCCAGCCGCAGCACGCGCTCGATCATGTGATGCTCCTCGCGCTCCAGCGCGCCGGCCTCGGCGCCCTCGGCCACGGCGGCGCGCACCTCCTCCTCCGTGATGGTGGTGGAGACCGGCTTGCTGGCGCCGAGCAGCCCCAGCACCAGCGCCGAGGAGCGCGAGAGCAGCCAAACCATCGGCGCCGCGACGCGGGAGAGCAGCGACATCGGCCGCGCCACCAGCACCGCCACCGCCTCCGGGTTGCGCAGCGCCAGCTGCTTCGGCACCAGCTCGCCCAGGATCAGCGAGAGATAGGTGATGCCCAGCACCACCAGCCCGAGGGCGATCTGGCTGGCATAGGTCTCGAGCCCCGGGATCTGCGCCAGCAGCCCGCCCAGCCGCTGCGCCAGCCCCTGCCCGGCGAAGGCGCCCGCCAGTACGCCGACCAGCGTGATGCCCACCTGCACCGTGGGCAGGAAGCGCTGCGGATCCTCCGCCAGTTCCAGCGCCGTGCTGGCGCCGGCCCGTCCGCTCCGCTGCAGGCCGAGCAGCCGCACGCGGCGCGAGGAGACGATCGCCAGCTCGCTCATCGCGAAGACGCCATTCAGCAGGACGAGCAGCAAAATCACGCCGATCTCGATGGCGATACCCATGGCGGGGCGGTCTCCGTTGGGGGTGCAGGCGGCGGTTCTAGCCTCTCGCCCGGGATGGGTCACGCCTTCAGGCCCCATTCCTGCCATCAAGACGCCGATCCACCGCCGCAGGGCACCCGCATAGGAGGAGTCATCGCGCGACGCGCACCGCCGTCTGGAGTCGGAACGCCATGAATGCACGCGCCCTACGCCCTGTTCCGGGCAATGCCGGCCTCTCCGCCGCTCCCATGCCACTGCGGCAGGGCGGGCGGGGTGGCCACGCGCCCGCTCCGCTGCTCTGGGTGCTGCTGCCACTGCTCGCGCTGGCGCAGGGGGCGGCATGGTGGGCGGCGGGCGGCGGCGGGGCCATTGCCTGGGGAGGCGGCGCGGCGCTGGCGGGCCTGCTCGGCGGCGCCTGGGCGCTGCGCGGCGCGGGCGGCCTGCGCTGGCCCGGCCTGCTGATGGTGGCGCTGCCGGGGCAACTCCTGGCCGGCGGGCTGGCTGTCCTGGCGCGGCAGGGGCTGGCGTCGCATCCGGCCTGGCTGGCGCTGCTCGTCCTTCTCCTGCCCATGGCGCTGCTGCTGCTGTGGGAGGCGCGGCTGCTGGCCGATTCGCTGTTCGCGCGCGCCTACCGACGCCGCCACCCCGCGCTGGGGCAGGCAGGCGGGCCGGAGCCGCGTGTCTCGGTGCATCTGCCGACGCAGGACATGCCGCCTGCCCTGCTGCGCGACACGCTGGACCACCTCGCGGAGCTGGATTACGGCGCGCTGGAGGTGCTGGTGCTGGACAGCAGCCATAGCCCCGAGAGTTGGGAGCCGGTGGCCGAGCACTGCGCCCGGCTCGGCCCGCGCTTCCGCTTCTTCCATCTCGGCGCCGGGCAGCGGGCGGCGCGCAACTTCGCCCTGCGCGAGATGGCGCCGGATGCCGCGCTGGTGGCCACGCTGGAGCCGGGCTGCCGTGTGCAGCCGGACTGGCTGCGCCACGCCGTGCCCTTCTTCCGCGACCCCGGCCTCGGCTTCGTGCAGGGCACCGCCTGCGCGCCGGAGCGGGGCGCGCTGCTGGCCGAGCGGGTGGCCCACGCGGCCGATGCCTCGCGCTGGCCGCGCGTGCAGCGGGCCCGCAACGAACACCGCGCCGTGCCGCTGCGCCTGGCCCTGGCGCTGATCCGCCGGCCGGCGCTGGAGATGGCGGGCTGCTGGAACGAGGCCGCCCCCTGCAAGCCGGCCGAGCTGGGGCTGCGCCTGCTGCGCCAGGGCTGGGACGGGCTGGAGCTGGCCGATGGCCTGGCCGCCGGCCATGTGCCGGCGGTGCCGCAGGCCAGCGTGGCGGGGCTGCTGCACGGGCTGCGCCGGCATGGCGCCGCCCTGCTGAACCCGCGGCACCGCGGCCTTTCGCCGGCGCAGCGCCGCCACCTGCTGGCCGAGCCGGCGGCCGCGGCGGGCGATGCGCTGTGGCTGGCCCTGGCGGTGCTCGCCCTGCCCTGGACCCTGGCCCTGGCCGCCGCGCGCCTGCTGGAGGCCGCGCCCCTGCTGCCCTTCCTGCTGCCGGCGCTGATGTTGCCGCTGTTCCGCTTGGCGCAGGCGGCGCTGCTGGCGCCCCGCGGGCACCGCGCCCTGGCCGGCCTCGCCGCCCTGGCGACGATGCCGGAGCGTGGCGCCGCATTGTGGCGCGCCGCCCTGGCACCCACGGCCGAGACGGGCAGGCCGCACCGGCTGGTCAGCCTGCTGCTGGCACTGCTGGCCGGCGCGGCCGGCAGCCTGGGCCTTGGCGGGGCGCAGGGGCTGGGCTGGGCGGGTGTGCTGCTGCTGCTGGCCGTGCCCTGCGCCGCCGCCCTCGCCCTGCGCCGCCAGACGCGGCCGGCGCCCGCGGAGTGGGAGGCCGGCTAGGCCGCCACCCGCTCCGCGCCGATCAACGCCAGCCCCTCGGCGACCGAGACGAACTCGCCGCCATGCGCCACCCGCTCGGCGCCGAAGCGCGCCTCGAACAGCCGCCGCACCGCCGGCACCAGGGAGGACCCGCCGGTGAGGAAGACGCGGTCCACCGCCCCCGCCGGCAGCCCGGCCTCGGCCAGGGCCTGGTCCACCGCCCCGCCGAACTGCGCCAGCTCGGGCGCGATCCAGGCCTCGAAATCCGCCCGCCGCACCGTCTCCTCCAGCGCGAAGCCGCCGTGGCGGAAGCGCAGCACCGCCACCTCGGCGCCGGAGAGCGCCGCCTTCACGCCGGAGACGGCCTGGTAGAGCGCATAGCCCGCCTCGTCCTCCACCAGCCGGATCAGGTGGTGCAGCTGCTCCGGATGGTCGGCGGCGCGCGCCACCTCGCCGATCTCGCGCAGGGTGCGCGGCGCGCGCATCAGCGAGAGCCGGTGCCAGCGGGCGAAGCTGGTGTAGAAGCTGGGCGGCACCGGCAGCGCCGTGCCCATCACCCGGTAGCTGCCGCCCTTGCCGAGGCGCGGCGAAACCACGTTGTCGATGATCCGGTAGTCGAAGGCGTCGCCGGCGATGCCGACGCCGGAATGGCCCAGCGCGGTGACGCGCCGCGCCGCGCCCGGCTCGTAGCGCAGCAGCGAGAAGTCGCTGGTGCCGCCGCCGAAATCGCCCACCAGCACATGCGCGGCCCCGTCCAGCCCGGCGGCGAAGCGGTGCCCCGCCGCCTCGGGCTCCAGCGCGAAGTCGAGCGATTCCCAGCCGGCGCCGGCGAAGGCGGAGCGCAGCCGGCGCTCGGCCAGCGCGTCATCCGCCTGCTCGCCCACGAAGCGCACCGGCCGCCCCGCCACCACCCGCGCGGCACCCAGCGCGGCGCCGCCCATGGCGTGCCCGGCCAGCGCGCGCAGGAACAGCGAGATCAGCTCCTCCAGCCCGTAGCTCCGGCCGAAGATGCGGGTCTCGGTGAAGCTGCGGCTGGCCAGGTAGCTCTTCATCGACATGATGAGCCGGCTGCCGAGCGGGTCGTCCAGATAGGCCTCGATGGCGTGCGGGCCGGCGGCGTGCTGCAGCTTCCCCCGCGAGGGGCCGGTCTCCTCCACCCAGAAGCAGAGCAGGGAGCGGAAGGTGTCCAGCACCTTGCCGCCCACCTGGTAGCGCACCGTCGCCACCCGCCCTTCCCCGTCGCGCAGGGCGATGACGCTGTTCGTGGTGCCGAAGTCGATGCCGATGATGTCCGACATGGTGCATGCCCGGGCCGTTCGAGGGCCGGGCGTTAGAGCAGATCGGGCGCGGCGGGGGAATGGCGATTCGGCTCGCCTTGCTCGCGAAGATGGCAAAGCGGTTATCTATTTTTTGACTTATCCCAGGTTTTGCGATCGGCTACCGTTCACATCCCGTTAACATATAGCCGAGAGATCCCGCATGGAGCCTGAACCCGCCCCCCTGCTGGCCTTCCCCCAGACCCCGGAGGACCGGCTCCGCCTGGCCCTGCGCAAGCTGGAGACCGCCCTGTCCGCCCAGGCGCACGCCGTCGCCGAGTTCCGCCAGAACCTCGCCGCGTTGCGCGACGCGACGGGTGGCCTCGCCACCCAGGTGCACAGCTACCAGGAGACGCTCGGCCGCACCGCCGAGAAGGTGCAGCACGCCCACGTTGCCGCGCGCACGCTGGAAAAGACCGCCGGCAAGCTCGCCTCGATGGCCTGAAGCCGCCTGGCTTCCCGCCTTCCGGTCACGGCCGGCAAAATGCCGCCACCCGCTTCACGGCCCCGCCCCGCGCGGCTAGCCTGCGGCCCCCGCGCCCCTGGGCGCGACGCACGCCCTGCACGCCGTGAAGGACAGTCCCCGTGGCCCCGCATCCGTTGATCGACACCTTTCGCGCCGCCCGCATCGTGCCCGTGGTGCGCACCAGCACCGCCGCCCATGCTGCCACCGCCGCGCAATGGCTGCGCGATGCCGGCATCACCATCTTCGAGATCACCCTGACCATTCCGGACGCGCTCTCCGTCATCCGCGAGTTGGCGGCCGAGCCGGGCCTGCTGGTCGGCGCCGGCACGGTGCCGGATGCCGCCCGGGCCGAGGCCTGCATCCAGGCCGGCGCGCGCTTCCTGGTCTCGCCCTGGGTCGATCCCTCCCTCGCCGCGCCCGCCCGCGAGGCCGGCGCCTGCCTGATGATGGGCGCGCTGACGCCGACCGAGGTGCGTGCCGCCCGCGCCGCCGGGGCCGACGTGGTCAAGATCTTCCCGGCCAGCTCGGTCGGCGGCCCGGCGCACGTCAAGGCGCTGCGCTCGGTGTTCCCCGGCGTCGATTTCTGCCCCACGGGCGGCGTCGATGCGCGCAACGCGGGCGAGTACATCGCAGCCGGCGCCGCCTTCGTCGGCATCGGCGGCAAGCTGGTGGACGAGAAGGCGATCGCCGCCGGCAACCGCGAGGCGGTGCAGGCCGCGGCGCGCGAGGCGCTCGGAATCATGCAGGCATGAGCGCGGCGGAGATCCTCTGCCTGGGCGAGCCGATGCTGGAGTTCAACCAGCTCCCGCCCGACGAGACGGGCCGCGCCCTCTACCTTGAAGGCCATGGCGGGGACACCTCCAACGCCGCCGTCGCCGCCGCGCGCGCGGGGGCCAGGGCTGGCTACATCACCGCCCTCGGCCAGGACGCGCCGGGCGACAGCTTCATGGCGCTCTGGGCGCGCGAGGGGGTGGATTCCAGCACGGTGACCCGCCGCAAGGACGCGCCCACCGGCATCTACTTCGTCACTCACGGGCCGGAGGGGCACGCCTTCACCTTCTACCGCGCCGGCAGCGCCGCCAGCCGCATGGCGCCCGATGACATGCCGGAGGACGCCATCCGCGCGGCCAGGGTGCTGCATGTCTCGGGCATCAGCCAAGCCATCTCGGCCAGCGCGGCGGATGCCTGCTTCCGCGCCATGGAGATCGCCCGCGCGGCCGGCGTCACCGTCTCCTACGACACCAACCTGCGCCGCGCCCTCTGGCCGCTGCCGCGGGCGCGGGCCACCATCCACGCGGCGCTGCGCATGGCCGACATCGCCCTGCCCAGCTACGACGACGCCACCGCGCTGACCGGGCTGGAGCAGCCGGACGCCATCGCCGATTTCTACCTGGAGATGGCGCCGCGCGTGATCCTGAAGCTCGGCAAGGATGGCGTGATGGTGGCCACGCGCGAGGGGCGCACCACCCTGCCCGGCCGCAAGGTCAAGGCGGTGGACGCCACCGGCGCGGGCGACACCTTCGCCGGCAATTTCCTGGCACGCTTCGTGGCGGGGGACACGCTGGAGGAAGCGGCGCGCTACGCCAACGCCGCCGCCGCGCTGGCCACCACGGGGTATGGCGCGGTGGCGCCGATGCCGAAGGCCGAGGCGGTGCGCGCCTTCCTGGCGCAGGGCTGAGCGGGCGCAGGGCTGAGCGGGCACCGCCAACGTCATCATTCGGGCGGGCAAGCGGTCACACCGGCGTCACGCGGCGAGGGTATCTGCGGGGCAAAAGGGCCGGCCGGGGCCACAGCGCATGCCCTGGCCATGCGGGGCCGCGGCGGGCCTGCAACGGCAAGGACACAGGCCCCATGTCTCTCCTCCTCACCCGGCGCGGCGTGCTGACGGGCGCGGGCACCCTGCTCGCCGCCCGGCCGCTGCGCGCCGCCACGCCCCGCCGCATCGTCATCGCCATGCCCAACTCGCCCGGCACGGCGACGCTGGAGCCCAGCCGCGATTACGGCAACGTCTCCTTCCGCATGGGCTACAATCTCTACGATACGCTGATCGGCATCGACTACCGCGATGGCGCGAAGCTGGTGCCGGGCCTGGCCACGCGCTGGGAGCGCCTCTCGGCCACCGAGATGGCGTTCACGCTGCGCGAGGGCGTGCTGTTCCATGACGGCAGCCCGATGACGGCGGAGGATGTCGCCTTCACCTTCGGCCCCGAGCGCATGTCCGACCCCAAGGCGCCGGGCTATCTGCAGACACGCCCCTTCCTGCCGACCATCGCCGGCGTGGAAGCCATCGGCCCGATGGCGGTGCGCGTCACCACCACCGGGCCGGACCCGCTGCTGGAGCGGCGCCTGGCGGGCTGGGGCAGCCAGGTCATCAGCAAGCGCGCCTTCCTCGCGGCACCCAGCTTCTCCGCCTGGGAGCAGGCGCCGGTCGGCACCGGCCCGTTCAAGGTGAAGGAGTTCTCCTATGACCGGCGCTTCGTCTTCACCGCGCATGACGCCTATTGGGGCGGCCGGCCGGTGGTGGACGAGCTGGAGTTCCGCGTCGTGCCGGAGCTGGCCAGCCGCCTGAACCAGCTGGCCACCGGCGAGGCGGATTTCATCACCGAGGTCTCGCCCGACCAGATTCCGACCATCCAGTCCATGGCCGGGCGCGCCGTGGCGGGCGGTGCCATCCAGAACGTGCGCGCCATCGTCTACAACAAGTTCGAGCCTGCCCTGGCCGATGCGCGGGTCCGCCGCGCCCTCTCCATGGCGATCGACCGGCAGGCCATCGTGGACAGCCTTTATGGCGGCCGCACCTGGGTGCCGAATGGCCACCAGGACAGGAGCTATGGCGATCTCTACCTGGCCGACTACGAAGGCCCCGGCTTCCAGCCCGACAGGGCCCGCGCCCTGCTGAAGGAGGCGGGCTATGGCGGCCGGCGCATCGCCTACCGCGTGCTGAACAACTACTACACGTTGCAGGTCCAGACAGCCCAGATCCTGAAGGAGATGTGGGGCGCCGTCGGGCTGAATGTCGAGATCGAGGTGAAGGAGAACTGGTCGCAGGTCTACCAGCCCGGCCTCGGCATCTGCGACGCCTCGGACACGATCTTCTGGCAGGACCCGGTGGGCGCGATGGTGCGCCGCTACGGCCCCGGCAGCAACGTGCAGCGCGTCATCAAGGCCTGGACGAACGAGGAGTTCAACGCGCTCTGCCCGGTGCTGCAAAGCTCGCTCGACACTGCGGAGCGCCGCCGCGCCTTCCGCCGGATGCTAGAGATCTACGACGAGGTGGACCCGCCGGGCACCGCCCTGCACGACCTGACCATGTTCTACGGCAAGAAGGCCACGATCGCGTGGCAGGCCTACCCCGTGGAATCCATGGATTTCCGCGCGACGAACATGATCTGAGGCCCGTGGGGGGAGCGCGCTCCCCCCACGACGACCCCTCTCCTCTCAGGCGTTGGCGCCGTGCGGCCGGGTGCGCAGCCCCTCGCGGAGATTCTGGAAGGGCAGCGAGGACGGGTCGGCCACCACGGGGCCGGGCGCCGCCACGACGATCACCTGCTCCGCCAGCGGCTGGAAGTCGGCGCGGAAATGCACGCTGCTCTTCACCGCCACGATCTTCTCCGCCGCCGGCTCCACGCCCAGGTGCCGGAACAGCGCCTGGTCATGCGCCTGCATCTTGCGGCTGACCACGACCACCTTCACGCCACCGATGCCGAGCAGCGCCGAAGGGCCGAGATCGGCGGTGTTGCCGCCGGTCATCGGGCCGGTGCAGGTGAAGCACCCGTCCGAGAGCCGCAGCACCCGCCCCGTCACCTCCAGCGGCGCGCCATCCGACTTGCCGCCGAGCTTCAGCGTCACCTCGGCGCCCTCGCCCGCCGCGTGGCAGGCGGCCGCGCTCTCGGCGTCGTTGATCAGGCCCAGCACGGCATCGGCGCCCTGCCGCACCAGCTCGGCCAGCAGGCCGGTGGTGTCGCCATGGCCGCCGCCGCCGGGGTTGTCCTGCGTGTCGGCCAGCACCACCGGCTTGCCGGGGTTGCGCGCGGCGATGGCGATGGCCTCGGCCACGCCCTCCGCCGCCGGCGCCACGCCGCCGGCGAAGCGCGGCTCGCGCGCCGCCAGCTCGGCCAGCAGCGCGTCGGCGGCGGCATCGGCGGCGTTCTGGTCCTCGGCGTAGCAGGCCAGCGCCACGCCGCAATCGGCGAAGTCGGCATAGGGGAAGCCGAAGCAGAAGCCGAGCTCCACCACGCCCGGCCGCTCGGCGAGGCTGGCGCGGAGGTCCATGATCCCCTTCATCGGCTCCACCAGCGTGCATTGCGCGGTGAGCGAGATCCAGTAGTCGAGCTGGCGGAAGGCGCGGGCATAGGGCGCGCCGCGCGCGATGCGGGCGCCGAGCAGCTCCATGGCGCGGGCGCCGGCCGGCTTCATGTCCACATGCGGATAGGTGCGGAAGGGCACCAGCACATCGGCCAGCCGCACCATCTGCTCGGTCAGGTTGCAATGCGGGTCGAGGCTGGCGGCGATGGGCACCTCGGCGCCCACCACGGCACGCACGCGGCGCAGCAGCTCGCCCTCGGCATCGGGGTAGTCCTCGGCCACCATGGCGCCGTGCAGGTCGAGATAGACGCCGTCCAGCGGTGCCTCCATCAACGCCGCGGTGAGGTCGGCCACGATGCAGGCGGCGATGCGCTCGAAGGCCGCCGCGCGCACCGGCCCGGCCGGGTTGGCGAAGGCCCAGGCGAGCGGCACCAGCGTGTCGCCCCGCTTCTCGCCCACCGCGATGGCGCCGGCCGCCGGCACCGCGCTCGGCCGCAGCGTGTCGAGCAGCGTGGCACCGCGCTGGAAGGCCGGGAAGCCGCCGGGATGGACGAAATCCTCCCACTCCGTCGAGCGTGGCGCGAAGGAATGGCTCTCGTGCAGGAAACCGCCGATGGCGATGCGCATGGACTTCACTCCCCTGTCGCCCGCCCGGCGGTGGCCAGCACCGCGTCGGCGAGCACGACCAGCCCGGCCTCCGCCCATTCGGGCGTGATGGCCTCGGCCTCGTTGTGGCTGATGCCCCCCTCGCAGGGGACGAAGATCATCGCCGTCGGCACGCGGCGGGCGAGATAGACGGCGTCATGCCCGATGCCGGTCGGCATCACGCGGTAGGGCAGGTTGCGGCCCTCGGCGGCCTGGCGCAGCGCGGCGACCAGGGTGGGGTCGAAGGGCGTCAGCGGGAATTCCCAGAAGGGCGCGACCTCCACCTCCACGCCGCGCGCGGCGGCCAGCGCCTCGGCACGCGCCTCCAGCGCCTCGCCCATGCGGGCCAGCGCCTTCGGGTCACCATGGCGGAAGTCGACGCTGAACCACACGCGGCTCGGCACCACGTTGCGGCTGTCCGGCACCACGGTGAGGCGACCGACCGTGCCACGCCCGTCGCCGCCCGCCTCGCGCGCAATTTCCTCCACCGCCTGGACGAGGATGGCGGCGGCCACCATCGCATCCCGCCGCGGCCCCATGGCGGAGCCGGCATGGGCGTCCTCGCCAGTGACGGTGACATCGTACCAGAGCTGCCCCAGCGCGCGGTCCACCACCCCCACCGGGATGCCATCCGCCTCCAGCAGCGGCCCCTGCTCGATATGCACCTCGAAATAGGCGCCGAGCTTCTGAAGCTCGGCCGGGTCGGCCTCGCCCTGCCAGCCGATGCGGCGCAGTTCCTCGCCGAACACGGCGCCGGCCGGGTCGGTCTTGGCCAGCACCTCGACCTCCTCGAACAGGCCCATGGCGACGCCGCTACCCATCATCGGCGGCGCGAAGCGGGCACCCTCCTCGTTGGTCCAGTTGACCAGGACGATGGGCGCCTCTGTCTCGATGCCCGCCTCGTGCAGCGCGCGCAGCACCTCGAGCCCCGCGAGGACGCCCAGCACGCCGTCATACTTTCCGCCCGTCGGCTGGGTATCGAGATGGCTGCCCATCGCCACGGCGGGGCGCGAAGGGTCCCGCCCCTCGCGCCGGATCACCATGTTGCCGACGCGGTCCACGCGCACGGTGCAGCCGAGTTCCTCCGCCCAGCGTTGCAGCAGGGCGCGGCCCTCGCCGTCGAGATCGGTCAGGGTCTGGCGGTTGCAGCCGCCCTTCGCCGTGGCGCCGATCCGCGCCATCTCCATCAGGCTCTCCCAGAGGCGGGCACCGGAGACGGGAAGATTGTTGACGGGAAGGTTTCTCATGCCTTCTCCACCCCGCACCACTCGGCCATGGTCAGCGCGATGGTGCGCGTGGTGGCGTGGAAGCTCTCCAGGCCGACGCTCTCGTCGATGCCGTGGATGGCATCGGCATCCGGCCCGAAGCAGGCCACCGGCGTCTTCTGGTACAGTTCGAAGAAGCGGCCATCGGTGAGGCCGGAGGCGGGATAGTCGCGCAGCTCGCGGCCATTGGCCTCCGAGAAGTGGCGCTGCACCATCTTCACGATGGTGGCTTCCTTGTCGAACACGCAGGGGTCGGCCATGAAGCCGGCGAATTCCAGCGCCACCTTGGTGCCGCGCAGCCGCTCATCGGCCGCCGCCTCGGCCACCAGCCGCTCGATATCGGCCTTCACGGCCTTCGCCGTGTTGCCCATCATGATGCCGACGCGCAGGCCGATCTTGGCGCGGGTGGGGACGGAGCTGTTCCACTCGCCGCCCTGCACCGTGCCGAAATTGACGTTGACCGGGTGGTTCACGCCGAAGAAGGAGGAGTGGATGTTCTCCGCCCGGTTCATCTCCGCCTCATAGGCCTTGAAGCGCTGGGAGATGACATAGGCCGCCTCGATGGCGTTGACCCCCGCCTGCATGTCGCGCACATGCACGGGGCGGCCTGTCACCGTCACCCAGGCCCAGATGACGCCGACCTCGGCGGTGTAGAGCCCTTCCACGCCGGGGCCGGGCTCGGGGATGATGACGGCATCGCATTTCGGCAGCGCCATCATGCAGGCCAGCGCGCCATTGCCGGTGCATTCCTCCTCGATGACCGAGTGGAACTGCACCTCGGCGGCCGGCTGCAGCCCCGCGAGTTGCAGCGCGCGGAAGGCCATGACGTTGGAGATGTCGCCCGCCTTCATGTCGCCGGCGCCACGGCCATACATGCGCCCCGCCCGGATGCTGGGCTCGTAGGGCGGCGTCTCCCAGATCTCGGCGGCCCCCTCCGGCACCACGTCGACATGGCCCTGCAGCACCAGGCTGCGGCCCTTCCGCTCGCGCGGCTTGAACACGGCGGCCACATTGTCCCGCCCCTCATAGGAGACGAGCGGCGGCGAGAAGCCGGGGTGGCCGGCCAGCTGCTCCGGCACGGTGGGGATGCGGATCGGGTCGAGGCCGAGCGACTGGTAGTTGCGCGCCATCTCGTCGAGCGCGGAGGCCTCGTTGCCCAGGGTGGAGGGGCAGCGCACCAGACGCTCCAGCGCCGCGACGGCCTCCCCTTCCAGCGCCTGCACGGCGTCGAGGATGGCGCGGCGGACGCCGGAATCGAGTGTCGACATGATCGGTCCTTCAGGCAGATTCGGAAAGTTCGGGAGGAGTCCACTCCCGTCCGGGGATGCTGTCCAGCAGGGCGCGGGTGTATTCGTGCTTCGGCGCGCCAAACACCTGATCCGTCGCGCCCAGCTCGACGATGGCGCCGCGCCGCATGACCGCTATGCGATCGCAGATCTGCGCGGCCACGCGCAGGTCGTGGGTGATGAACAGCATGGTCAGCCCCAGCCGCTGGCGGATTTCCGCGAGTAGCTCCAGCACCTGCGCCTGCACCGAGACATCGAGCGCCGAGACCGGCTCGTCGGCGATCAGCAGCTCCGGCTGCATCGCCAGCGCCCGGGCCAGGCCGATGCGCTGCCGCTGCCCGCCGCTGAACTCGTGCGGGTAGCGCTCCAGCGCGGATTCGTCGAGCCGCACCAGCCGCAGCAGCTCGCGCGCCCGTGCCAGGGCCTCGGCGCGCGGCACGCCGTGGGTGATGGGGCCTTCCATGATCGCCTCCCCCACCTTGCGGCGCGGATTGAGCGAGGCGTAGGGGTCCTGGAACACCATCTGGATGCGGCGCCGGTAGGGCAGCCAGCCCTGGCGCGAGAGCGGCCGCAGGTCGGTGCCGTGGAACAGGATTTCTCCTTGCTCCGGCTCCACCAGCCGCACCACGCAGCGGGCGAGGGTCGACTTGCCCGAGCCGCTCTCGCCCACCAGCCCCAGCGTCTCGCCCTTGTTCAGCGTGAAGTCGGCATCGTGGATGGCGCGCACCGTGGCGCGGGCGCCGAACCAGCCGCCGCGCTGGTAGGTCTTCTGCACCCCCTTCATCTCCAGCACCGGCGCGGGGCGGATGGCGGCGCGCGCGGCGGCCGCGCCATGCGGCACGGCGGCAACGAGGGCGCGGGTATAGGGGTGCCGCGGCGCGTTCAGGATCTCGGCCGCCGGCCCCTGCTCGACGATGCGGCCCTGCTGCATCACCGCCACCCGGTCCGCGATCTCCGCCACCACGCCGAAATCATGGGTGATGAACATCACCCCCATGCCCTTGCGGGACTGGATCTCGCGGATCAGCCGCAGGATCTGCATCTGCGTCGTCACGTCGAGCGCGGTGGTCGGCTCGTCGGCGATCAGCAGCGCCGGTTCGAGCGCGAGGGCCATGGCGATCATCACGCGCTGCCGCTGGCCGCCCGAGAGGCGGAAGGGGTGCATGCGCGCGATCGCCGCCGGGTCCGGCAGGTTCACGGCGGCCAGCAGCTCCGGCACGCGGGCGCGCGCCGCGTGGCCCTGGCCATGCACCTGCAGGGCTTCCGCGATCTGGTCGCCCACCTTCATCAGCGGGTTCAGCGCCGTCATCGGCTCCTGGAACACCATGGCCATGCGGCGGCCCCGGCGGGAGCGCAGCGCCTCGGCGGAGAGGCCGAGGATCTCCTCCCCCTCGAAGGTGATGCGGCCCGCCGTCACCGGCAGGCCCTTGGGCAGCAGCCCCATCACCGTGTTGGCGGTGATCGACTTGCCCGAGCCGCTCTCGCCCACCACGCAGAGGATCTCGCCGGCATCGAGATGCAGCGAGAGATCCTCCACCGCATGCGGCCGGTCGGCGCCCGCGGGCAGGGCGACGGTGAGGTTCTCGACAGTGAGGAGCCGGGTCATGCCTTGCCTCCGCGGTTGCGCGCGAGGCGCGGGTTCAGCGCGTCCGACAGCCCCTCGCCCACCAGGTTGAGCGACAGCACGGTGAGGAAGATGGCGATGCCGGGAAACACGCTCATCCACCAGGCGATGCGGATGACGCTGCGCCCGGAGCCGATGAGGAAGCCCCAGCTCATCATGTTCGGGTCGCCGAGGCCGAGGAAGGAGAGCGCGCTCTCCAGCAGGATGGCGGAGGCCACCATCAGCGAGGCGAGCACGACGATGGGCGAGAGCGCGTTGGGCAGGATGTCGCCAAAGACGATGGCAAGGCGGGACTTGCCCAGCACCTCGGAGGCCTGCACGAACTCGCGCGAGCGCAGCGACAGGAACTCCGCCCGCACCACCCGCGCCACCGGCGGCCAGGACACCACGGCGATGGCGAAGACGATGCTGCCAATGGTGGGCGTGAAGATCGCCACCAGCAGGATGGCCAGCACGAAGCTCGGGATGGTCTGGAAGAACTCGGTGAAGCGCATCACCACGTCATCCGCCCAGCCGCCGAGATAGCCGGCGAAGGCGCCGAGCGAGACGCCGATGACCAGCGCCACCACGGTGGAGACGGCGCCCACCAGCAGCGAGACGCGCGCGCCATGCGCGATGCCGGCGGCGACATCGCGCCCCAGGCTGTCCGTGCCGAGCAGCATGCCCATCTCGCCCGGCGGCGCGAAGGGCATCCCCGCCATGTCCCACGGGCTGCCGGGGTAGAGCAGCGGCGCCAGCGCGGCCAGCGCCAGCACGCCGAGCAGGATGACCAGCCCCACCACCGCGCCGCGGTTGCGCGCGAAGTTGCGCCAGAAGTCCTTCATGCCGAGGCCTCCACGCGCGGATCGACGAGGGCGTAGAGCAGGTCGGTGACCAGGTTGAACAGCACCACCATGACGCTGGTGCAGAAGAACACGCCCATCAGCACCTGGTAGTCGCGCGCCAGCAGCGCCTCGAATGCCAGCCGCCCGATGCCGGGCCAGGCGAACACCGTCTCCACCAGGATCGAGCCGCCGACGAGCTGCCCCGCCTGGATGCCGGCGAAGGTGATGACCGGCAGCAGCGCGTTGCGCAGGATGTGCCGGCGCAGGATGCGCCCCTCCGGCACGCCCTTGGCGCGCGCCGTCTTGACGAAATCCTGGTCCGCCACCTCCAGCATGGTGGCGCGCGTCAGCCGCGCATAGACCGCCACATAGAACAGGCCGAGCGTCAGCCCGGGCAGGATCAGGTGCCTGCCGACATCCAGCACCGCCTCCAGCCCGCTCATCTCGACGCCGACCGAGGCCATGCCGAAGGAGGGCAGCCATTCCAGCGTCACGCTGAACAGCAGCACCAGCATCAGCCCTACCCAGAACAGCGGCGTGGCGTAGAAGGCCAGCGCCAGCACGGTGATGACGGAATCCCCCCAGGTGCCGACGCGCCGCGCCGCCAGCGCCCCCATGGTGACGCCGAGACCCACCGCGAAGAGAAAGGCCGCGCCGGTGAGCAGCAGCGTCGCCGGCAGCCGGTCCCACAGCAGGGTGGAGACGGGCATTTGCTGGCGGTGGCTGAAGCCGAGATCGAGCGTCAGCACGCCTTTCAGGTAGAGCCAGAGCTGCACGTGCAGCGGCTGGTCCAGTCCGAACTGGGCGCGCAGCTGCTCCAGGAATTTCGCGTCGGCCGCGCCCGACTGCCCGGCGATGATGCTCGCCGGGTCGCCGGGGGCGGCGTGGATGAGGAAGAAGTTGCAGACGACGATCGCGAGCACCACGACCGCCGCCTTCACCACGCGGCCCAGCAGGTAGCCCGGCAGCTTCGAGGCCCCCATCAGGCCAGGAACACGTCGTCGAAGCTGGCATGCACCCCGGCGCCCGAGGTGATGACGTTGTTCAGCTTCCTGTCGTAGATGGTGGGAAAGGCCATCTCCATCAGCCAGACCAGCGGCACCTCCTCCACCAGCAGTTTCTGCACCTCGCTGAAGGCAGCCTGCCGCGCCTTCGGGTCGGCCGCATCGCGCGCCTGGGTGAACAGCGCGTCCACCTTCGGGTTGGCGTAGCCGGCCACGTTGGAGAACAGGATCTTCTTGATGTTGGTGGAGACATAGCTGCGCTCGACGCCGAGCGTCGGGTCGCCATACTGGTAGAGGTAGTTGATGGTGGTATCGAACTCCCAGTTCGCCGTGCGCTGCGCCCAGGTGCCGACATCGACGCTCTCAAGCTGGAGGTCGACACCCACCTGCCGCAGCGACTGCCGCAGGAACTCGCCGAGGCGGGTGAACACCTCGCCATAGGGCAGCGAGAGGTGGCGGATGGTGAAGCGCACCCCCTGCCCGTTCGGCTTCAGCCCCGCCTCGTCCAGCAGCTTCTTCGCCGCCTCGACATTGTAGGCCGGCATCTTCGCGCTGGCGTCGTAGAAGCGGGTGGAGCTGGCGACCGGGCCGGTGGCCGGCTTGCCGATGCCGAACCACAGGCGCTGGGCGATGAAGTCGCGGTTCACCGCATGGGCCAGCGCCTTGCGCACCCGGACGTCGTCGAGCGGCTTCACGCGGTGGTTCAGCTCCAGCCACATCAGCGGGCCGAAATATTCCCACCCCGCCGTCTGCACCTCGAGGTTGGGGCGCGCGCGCATCTGCGGCACGTCGAAGGGCTCGATGTCGTTCGACTGGGTGAGCTGCACCTGGCCCGTCTCCAGCGCCAGGCGGCGGCTCTGGCTGTCCGGCACCACGCGGTAGATGATCGAGTCGAGATAGGGCTGGCCCGGCTTCCAGTAGCCGTCGAACCGCTCCAGCCTGATGAAGTTGCCGCGCTGCCACTCGACGAAGCGGAACGGCCCGGTGCCGATGGGCTTCTGCACCGCCGGC
Organism: Teichococcus aestuarii; assembly: GCF_042651065.1. Classification (NCBI taxonomy): domain Bacteria; kingdom Pseudomonadati; phylum Pseudomonadota; class Alphaproteobacteria; order Acetobacterales; family Roseomonadaceae; genus Roseomonas; species Teichococcus aestuarii. The sequence goes on along the minus strand of NZ_JBHSCH010000001.1, from coordinate 95,908 downwards.
GCCTGCCGGTAGTCCTGCCCGTCGAACAGGTGCTTCGGCACGATGGCCGAGACCGTCACGTCGAACATCAGCAGGAAGGGCTCGAAGGGCGCGGAGAGCACGAACTTCACCGTGTTCGCGTCGACCGCCACGCCTTCCTTGATGCGGGCGAAGACGCCGCGGGCGCGGGGCGAGACCTCCATGTGGAACTTCATGATGGAGAACACCACGTCCTCGGCCGTCATCGGCTGGCCGTCGTGGAACTTCACGTTCTCCTGCAGGTGGAAGGTGTATTCCAGCCCGTCGGCGCTCACCTCCCAGCTTTTCGCCAGCTCCGGCATCGGCTCCAGCTTGGCGCTGTAGCGCAGCAGCCCCTGGAAGATCTTGCCGCCGACGATCAGCGTCGGCGCCTGGTTGTTGACGCCGACATGCAGCACCGGCGGCTCGGGATTGACGATGGTGGTCAGCGTGCCGCCCCGCTTGGGCTGGATGCCCTGCGCCAGCGCATCCCCGGCGCGCATCAGCCAGGGGGAAACGATCGCTGTGGCCATGAGGCCACGACGTGACAGACCCATTTGGGTTCTCCCGATGAAACTTCCCTGGAACGAACGCTAGCCCTGCCTTGGGCGGATCGACAAGGGCGCATGGCAGGCATAACCTCCGTTCATGCGAGCCTTTGCCCATCCCGACCAGTCGCGGCACACGCCGCAATTCTTCCTCCAGCGCGGCCAGGTGCGCCGCAACTTCGAGGTGCCGGGGCGGGCCGAGGCCCTGCTCGCCGCGCTAGAGGCCATGGGCGCGGCGCCGGAGATGGCGCCCACCGCCCCGCGCGAGGCGCTGCTCGCCGTGCATGACGAAGGCTACGTGGCCTTCCTCGCCGAGGCCGCCGAGGCCTGGGCGGCGCTGCCCGAGAAGGGCCCCGAGGTGGTGGCCAACATGCACCCGGCGCCCGAGATGCTGGCGCAGGGCGCCACCATGGCCAGCGGCATCGTCGGCCGCACCGGCTGGTACACGGCCGACACCGCCTGCCCGATCGGCCCCGGAAGCTGGGAATCGATCCTCGGCGCGGCGAGCTGCGCCCTGGCGGCGGCCGATGTGGCGGCCCAGGGCGGCACCACCTACGCGCTGAGCCGCCCGCCCGGCCACCACGCCTATGCCGCCCGCGCCGGCGGCCATTGCTACGTCAACAACAGCGCGCTCGCCGCCGAGCATCTGCGCCGGGCGGGGGCGAAGCGCGTCGCCGTCATCGACATCGACGCCCACCATGGCAACGGCACACAGGGCATCTTCTGGGAGCGCGGCGACGTGCTGACCGTCTCGGTTCATGGCGACCCGGCGGGCTACTATCCCTGGTATGTCGGCTATGCCGGCGAGACGGGTGGCGGCGCGGGCGCCGGCTGCAACCTGAACCTGCCCCTGCCCCAGGGCAGCGGCGACGATGCGTGGCTGGAGGCCGTCGCCGCCGCCGCCGCGCGGGCGCGGGAGTTCGGCGCCGAGGCGCTGGTGGTGCCGCTCGGCTTCGACGCCTCGGAGCACGAGCCGCTAAGCTACCTGCGCGTCAGCGCGGACGGCTTCGCCCGCGCGGGCGCCATGCTCTCCGGCCTCGGCCTGCCCACGGCGGTGGTGCAGGAGGGCGGCTACAATGCCGAGAAGATTGGCGGGCTGCTGGAGCGCTTCCTCACCGGCTGGGGCCGCTGAAGAACCAATAGGTTGAACACTCTGGAGCGGAACCGTATCGTCCGTTCCATGAGCATTGCCCGCCTGGCCAGCTTCGCCTTCTCCGGCATCGAGACGCTGCCGGTGGAGGTGCAGGTGCAGATCGCCCCCGGCCTGCCGGCCTTCATCCTGGTGGGGCTGCCGGACAAGGCGGTGGCCGAGAGCCGGGAGCGGGTGCGCGCCGCCCTCACCGGGCTGGGGCTGGCGCTGCCGCCGAAGCGGGTGCTGGTGAACCTCGCCCCCGCCGGGCTGCAGAAGGAAGGCAGCCATTTCGACCTGCCCATCGCCCTGGCGCTGCTGGCGGCGATGGACATCGTGCCGCGCGAGGAGCTGGCGGGCTTCGCCGCGCTGGGCGAGCTGGCGCTGGACGGCGCCATCGGGCCGGTGGCCGGCATCCTGCCCGCCGCGCTGGGCGCCGCGGGCCGCGGGCTGGGGCTGATCTGCCCCGGCGCACAGGGGCCGGAAGCGGCCTGGGCCGGCTCCATCGAGATCCTGGCGGCGGAGGATCTGCGGCAGCTCATCGCGCACCTGACGGGGCGGCAGCTCATGACGCCCCCCACGCCCCCGGCGCTGGAGCGGGATGCTCCGCCCGGCCCCTGCCTCTCCGAGGTGAAGGGGCAGGAGAGCGCCAAGCGGGCGCTGGAGATCGCCGCCGCCGGGCGGCACAATCTGCTTCTCGTCGGGCCGCCCGGCGCGGGCAAGTCGATGCTCGCCGCCCGCCTGCCCGGCCTGCTGCCCGACCTGACGCCGGCGGAGGCACTGGAGGTGAGCCTGGTGCGCAGCGTGGCCGGGCTGATCGAATCCGGCCGCATCTCCGCCCGCCCGCCCTTCCGGGACCCGCACCATTCCGCCAGCCAGGCGGCGCTGATCGGCGGCGGGCCGGGGGCACGGCCGGGCGAGATCAGCCTGGCGCATCGGGGCGTGCTGTTCCTGGACGAGTTGCCGGAATTTCCCCGCCCTGCCCTGGAGGCGCTGCGCCAGCCGCTGGAGACGGGCGAATGCGTCATCAGCCGCGCCGCGGCGCATGTGCGCTACCCGGCGCGGCTGCAACTGGTGGCGGCGATGAACCCCTGCCGCTGCGGCCATCTGGGCGAGGCGTCTCGCGAATGCGGCCAGGCGCCCCGCTGCGGCGAGCAGTACCAGGCCAAGCTCTCCGGCCCGCTGCTGGACCGGATGGACCTCACCATCGGCATGGCGCCGATACCGCCCGGCGAACTGGCGCGGGCACCGTCCGGGGAGACCAGCCGCGACATCGCCGCGCGGGTGGCGGCAGCGCGGCGGCGGCAGGTGGCGCGCTTCGGCGCCGGCGGGCCGCCCAGCAATGCCGAGGCACCGCTCGAGGCGCTCACCCCCCTGGCAGAGCCCGAGGCGCTGGCACTGGCCGAGCAGGCGGCGCTGCGCCTGGGGCTATCCAACCGCGGCTTCACCCGCTGCCTGCGGGTGGCGCGCAGCATCGCCGATCTCGCGGGGGCGGAGCGGATCGCCCGGCCGCACATGGCCGAGGCGCTGACCTACCGGCAGCGCCTGCGCCAGCCACAGCCGGTGAATTAGAGCCCGAAGCGGCGCGGCCGGGCGGCGTGCCACTGCCGCGCCATGCGCTGCCGGCGCCAGTCGAGCAGCGGCGCCACGGCCAGCAGCGGCACCGTCGCCATCACCAGCAGGCCCAGCAGGGCACCGGCCCGCAGGCCCAGCAGGATATAGCCGCCGGCGGCCGCCCCCATGCTGACCACGTTGGCGCCCACGGCCGCAATCCACCACAGGCGTATGGCGCGGATGCGGCCAACCGCCTCGGGCTGCCCGGGCTGTTCCTCGGTATAGACGCGCCCATCGTCCCGGACCTCGTAGAGACGGCCCGGGTTGATGGAGAAAGGAGAAGGTGAGCGTTCCGTCGTCAGCGCCGCATCATGGTGGCGGACATGCGGAAGGCCTGCCCGTTGCGCTTGGCGCGCCACCACAGGCTGCCGAAGGCCACCAGCCCCGCCACCAGGGCCACCGGCAGCGCCAGGGCGAAGAAGGCCACCGCGATGCCGGCCACGACAATGCCGACGGCGACGATGGCCACCAGCGCGGCCACGCCGCCAAGGCGCATCAGCAGCCGGTCAAGCCAGGTCGTCGGGCGTGGCGCGGGGCCACGGAATTCGCCCTCGGGCGTCATGTCGAGAACAGGGCGGTCGTGCGATCGCGGGTCCATGGAGCATGATGTTGCGCCAAACCGGTTCCGGTTCAAGACCTTTCCGATTTGTCATGTTGAAATCGGCACCGCGCCGCCCGGCATGCTATGCAGCGACCCATGACGCATCGCTGGCGCAACGCGGCCTTGCTGGCCCTCTTCCTGCTCGGCACGGCTCCCGTCGCTTGGGCCGAGCCGCCACGCCGGCCGAATGCCGCGCAGCTCGAGGCCATACGCCGTTGGCTCTGCCCGAATGGCGGCGCCCCGGTGAAGGGCGTGCCCGGCCGCTGCGACCGCGCGATGGACAGGGCGCCGGGCGGCGGCGCCTGGGATGCGGGGCTGGCCCCCGCCCGGCGCGACGCCGGCATGGCCTGCCCGGACGGCACGCGCCCGGTGCTGGCCCGCGGCCACCGCGACATCATCCGCTGCCTGCCGAGCTGAGGCGGGGGGCTAGCCGCCACGCAGCATCGCCTCGGCCCGGCGCACGGCGGCGAGCGGCAGGCTGGCGCGGCCCACAACGCGCTCCCGCACCACCACCAGCCAGCGGTCCTCCGGCATGTCGGGGCGGAGTTCCACCACCCGCGCCTCGTCGTCCAGCGCCACGGCATGGCGCCAGTGCCAGCGGAACATCACCGGCCCACGAACGCGAACGACGCGGGCGATGGGATCGCCCGCGTCGTCGCAACCAACCCATTCCAGCGCCCGGTGCGGATCTGCCGCGCCGGGCCCCGGATCCTCGATGCGGCCGCGCTGCCAGCGGAGCCGCATCGTCAGCCTCAGGCGGACTGCTTCATGATCTCGTCGGCCACGTTGCGCGGCACGGGATCGTAGTGGTGGAACTGCATCGAGAAGGAGGCGCGACCCTTGGTCATGCCACGCAGGTTGGAGATGTAGCCGAACATCTCCTTCAGCGGGACATGGGCGCGGACGATGACGGAGGTGCCCGCCATATCCTGGCTCTGGATCACGCCGCGGCGACGGTTGAGGTCGCCCACCACGTCACCGACATGGTCCTGCGGGGTGGTCACCTCGACGTCCATGATCGGCTCCAGGATCACCGGGCCGGCCAGCTTCATGCCCTCGCGGAAGCAGGCCTTGGCGGCGATCTCGAAGGCCAGGGCCGAGGAGTCGACGTCGTGGTACTTGCCGTCCGTCAGGGTGTACTTGAAGTCCACCGTCGGGAAGCCGGCCAGCACGCCGGTGTCGGCCTGGACCTTGATGCCCTTCTCGACCGCCGGGATATACTCCTTCGGCACCGAGCCGCCGACGACGCCGTTGTGGAACTCGATGCCCTCGTTCCGCTCCTTCGGCTCGAAGGTGATCTTCACCTCGGCGAACTGGCCCGAACCACCCGACTGCTTCTTGTGCGTGTAGGTGTGGGTGTGCGGCTTGGTGATCGTCTCGCGGTAGGCCACCTGCGGCGCGCCGATGTTGGCGTCCACGCCGTACTCGCGGCGCAGGCGGTCGATGATGATCTCGAGGTGCAGCTCGCCCATGCCGGACAGGATGGTCTGGCCGGTCTCCTGGTCGGTCTTCAGGCGGAGCGAGGGGTCCTCGCTGGCCAGCTTCTGCAGGCCGAGCGTCATCTTCTCGACGCCGTCCTTGGTCTTCGGCTCGACGGAGATGTCGATGACCGGCACCGGGAAGGCCATGCGCTCCAGCACCACCGGGTCGGACGGGTCGGCCAGGGTGTCGCCCGTGCCGGTGTCCTTCAGGCCCACCACCGCGACGATGTCGCCGGCGAAGATCTCCTTGACCTCCTCGCGCTTGTCGGCGTGCATCTGGAACATGCGGCCGATGCGCTCCTTGTGACCCTTGGTCGTGTTCAGCATGGTGTCACCCTGCTTGATCACGCCCGAGTACACCCGGATGAAGGTCAGGTTGCCGTACTTGTCGTTGATGATCTTGAAGGCCAGCGCCGAGAAGGGCGCCTGCTCGCTGATCTCGATGACGCGGCGCTCGGCGCTGGGGTCGTCGTCCTGGCCCTCCTCGGGGGCGACCTTGATGCCCTCGACGTCCACCGGGCTCGGCAGGTAGTCGACCACGGCGTCCAGCAGCGGCTGCACACCCTTGTTCTTGAAGGAGGAACCGCACAGCACCGGGCGGAAGGTGCCGGCGATGGTGCCCTTCTTGATGCACTTCTTCAGGGTCTCGACCGAGACGTCGCCCTTCTCGAAATACTCTTCCATCGCCGCGTCATCCACCGAGAGGGCGGTGTCGAGCAGCAGCTGGCGGTACTCGGCGGCCTTGTCGGCCAGGTCGGCGGGGATCTCGGTCTCGTGGTACTTGGCGCCGAGCTCGTCGCCTTCCCACACCAGCGCCTTCATCGTGACGAGGTCGACGATGCCCTTCAGCGTGTCCTCGATGCCGATCGGCAGCTGCAGCGTCACCCAGGTGATGCCGAGCTTCTCGGTCAGCGTCGCGGCGGCGCGGTAGAAGTCGGCGCCCGTGCGGTCCAGCTTGTTGACATAGATGATGCGCGGCACGTTGTAGCGGTCGGCCAGGCGCCAGTTGGTCTCGGACTGCGGCTGCACGCCGGCCACGCCCTCGATCACGAACACCGCGCCGTCGAGCACGCGCAGCGAGCGGTTCACCTCGATGTTGAAGTCGATGTGGCCGGGGGTGTCGATGATGTTGATGCGGTGGTCGTTCCACATCGCCGTCACGGCCGCGGAGGTGATCGTGATGCCACGCTCACGCTCCTGCTCCATGTAGTCGGTCGTGGTGTTGCCCTCGTGGACCTCACCGATCTTGTGGGACTTGCCGGTGTAATACAGGATCCGCTCGGTCGTCGTCGTCTTGCCGGCGTCGATATGCGCCGTAATGCCGATGTTGCGGATCTTCTCGAGCGGGGTGCGCGCCACGGGGGCCTCCATACGCGTCGCGGCGGCTGCCGCGCTGAAAATTGCACGGCGCCAGCCGCGCGGAAAAGTCACGCGGCGGCTGCCGCGCGGAAGACATACGCGGCAGGTGCCGCGTGGGAAAGGGGTATGCGCGATGGGCTCGGCCTTCCCTCCGCGCCCTCGCCTGAAGCTCTGTTTGCCGGTCCGGGACCGCCCAAGCCTTGGCGGCGGCCTCGGGGGGCCGGACCATTGCCCTCAGCCCACCGCTGCCGCAGGACCGCAGGGCCTGCCGGATCCGAGGGCGCGGCCAAACCGCCGGGCGATTCACCGCACCCACCGTCGCGGCGCAGATGCACCGGATCGGGGTGTATTGCAAGCGGTAAGTAGGAACGCTCTCCCCGTCCGTCACGGCGAAGCCATGTCACTGCTCGTTGCAGAGAGGATGGGGCGGGAGTGCCGGCCTCTCCGGATATGGGCATCCGCGGCATCCATGCCACCCTCCGCTCCGGCCTGAATGCGCGGCCGGACCGGCCTGTCCCGGCGCAGTCGCTATCCTGGCGGCAGGGGGCGGGAGGCACGGATCACCGGCCCCGAGGCGCCCCTGCTTCCGCCTCTGAGGGCGGCAGGCATCGGAGCAACGCCCTGCTCGCGGTGAGCGAGCCCGGCCGCATGGCCCGGGTGGGCAGCTATGCCGGCACCGGCCGTGGCATAGCCGGCGCCGCCTTCCTGGCCCGGAGCGCCGCGACCGGCAGGCGAATGATGAAGGAGGGGCCGGGCTTCGTCCAAGGCAGGCTGCCGGAGGGTGGCAATCCAGCCGAGGCTAGGCCTAGCCGGCGCCTCCCAGGGCCTGCGGGGCGGCTGAGGAGGGCGCGTCCCCCTCCCCTGGCCCGCCCTCAGTCGTCGCGGTGGATTCGTTCCATGCGCTCGTGGCGCTCCTGCGCCTCGATGGAGAGGGTGGCGATGGGGCGCGCCTCCAGCCGGCGCAGGCCGATCGGCTCGCCCGTCTCCTCGCAATAGCCGTAGGTGCCGTTCGCGATCCGCTCCAGCGCCTGATCGATCTTGGAGATCAGCTTCCGGGCACGGTCGCGGGTGCGCAGTTCCAGCGCCCGGTCGGTCTCGACACTGGCGCGGTCCGCCAGATCGGCCTCGCTGATACCGCCCTCGCTCAGACTGGCCAGCGTGTCTCCGGCCTCACGCAGCAGATCCTGACGCCAGCGCAGCAGCTTCTGGCGAAAATATTCCTGCTGCTGGGGGTTCATGAATTCTTCAGTGTCAGACGGCCGATAGTCCGGCGGCAGCGTAATCAGCATTGGTTCGATCCCCCGGCCTTCGGGAAAAAGTTCCCGCGAACCTTCCCCTGAGGGCGGCCGGACCATACAGGGCCGCCCCCCTCGAAGCCAAGAGGCGGTTGTATGGCTTACCCCATGAAATTTCCGCTGAGCCTGTGCAATTTGCCGGCCGCTTCAGCAGGATGGCACTTCCGGGGGCAGGAAGCGCCCGGTGGCGGCTACTGCGCCATCACGCCGGAGAGAAACGCCGTCAGCCCCGCGACGCCGAGCATCACCACCAGGGCGGATTTGAACAGCGTCGTCCAGTCGGAACGGTCGCCCTCGCCTTCCTCGGAATGGTAGGCGGGGCGCTGGACCTTCTGCCAATCGCCACGCGAAGGCAACTCGCTGCGGTCGGCCAGGGACCGGTTGGCCGGCTCGGCGGAAATATCCGGCGACATCTCGATGAAAGCTCCACTGCCTGAGGACCCGTTACCGGGATCTGCACGCAGGAACGTTCACGCCACCGAGCCGTTCCACGCAACACGCATGCCTGTGAGGACGAGTCACAAACCTGGTAGCGCAGCGAGGAGCCGGGACCGGCCGGCTCAGAAGCGCGCCAGCGCGGCGCCCCAGGTAAGACCGCCGCCGATCGCCTCCATCAGCACCAGGTCGCCCTGGCGGATGCGCCCGTCCCGCGTCGCCTCGGCCAGCGCCAGGGGAATGGAGGCGGCGGAGGTGTTGGCGTGGCGGTCCACCGTCACCACCACCTGCTCGCGCGGCAGGCCGAGCTTGCGGCCCATCGCTTCGATGATGCGCAGATTGGCCTGGTGCGGCACCAGCCACTTCACGTCCGACTTGTCGAGTCCGTTGGCCTGCAGCGCCTCGTCCACCACGCTCGCCAGCTTGCTGACGGCGTGGCGGAACACCTCCTTGCCGGTCATCCGCAGCAGGCCGCTGTCGCCCTCCACCTGCAGGATGTCGCCATGCCGGCCATCGGCGTGCAAATGGCAGGAGAGCAGGCCGCGCTCGGTGCTGCCGGCCTCCGCGGCGCACAGCACCACCGCGCCGGCACCGTCGCCGAACAGCACGCAGGTGCCGCGGTCCGCCCAGTCCAGGATGCGCGAGAACACCTCGGCGCCGATCACCAGCGCGCAGCGGCACTGCCCCGCCTTCATCATCGCATCCGCCACGGAGAGGGCATAGACGAAGCCGGTGCAGGCGGCGGCGATGTCGAAGGCGAATCCCTGCGTCACGCCGAGCTTGGCCTGCACCCGCGCCGCCGTGGAGGGGAACACCGAATCCGGCGTGGCGGTGGCCACGATGACGGCGTCCACCGCCTCCACCCCGAGGCCGGCCTGCGCCAGGGCGGCGCGGGCGGCGGCGGCGGCCATGTCGCTGGCCAGCTCGCCCGGCGCCGCCAGGTGGCGCTGGCGGATGCCGGTGCGCTCGCGGATCCAGGCGTCGGAAGTGTCGAGGCCGTGGCGTGCCGCCAGGGCCTCGTTGTCCAGCACCAGCTCGGGGAGGTAGGCGCCGGTGCCGGCGATCAGGGCGCGATAGGTCATGCGGCGAGGTCCCAGGGGCCGCCTGTCAGCGGGCGTTGACGCCGGGCTCGGCGGCGGCGGCCACGGCGGGCTTGCCGCGCGGCGGCAGCGTCGCCAGCACCTCGCGGATGCGGTCGTTGAAGCGGTGGTTCACCATGTCCATGGCGACGTCCACCGCATGGGCGAAGCCCAGCGCATCGGTGCCGCCATGGCTTTTCACCACCACGCCGTTCAGGCCGATCAGCACGGCGCCGTTGTAGCGTCGGGGGTCCATCCACTCGCGCAGCCGGTCCAGCGCCGGGCGGGCGAGAAGGTAGCCGAGCTTGGCCGCCAGCGAGGAGGTGAAGACCTGCTTCAGCAGCGTGCCCACCAGCTTGAAGGCGCCTTCGCCGGTCTTGAGCGCGACATTGCCGGTGAAGCCGTCCGTCACCACCACGTCGACAGTGCCGGCGGTGATGTCGTGCCCCTCGACGAAGCCGTGGAAATTGGGGGCCAGCACCGTCTCGCGCAGCATCTCGGCCGCCTGGCGGACACGGTCGTCGCCCTTCAGCTCCTCGCTGCCCACGTTGAGCAGGCCGATGCTGGGCTTGGTGAGCCCCAGCACCGCGCGCGCGAAGGCGTCACCCATCACGGCGAACTCGACGAGGTTGCGCGGGTCGCAGACGATGTTGGCGCCAAGGTCGAGCAGCACCACGTCGCCGCGCGCCGAGGGGCCGATGGCGGCAAGCGCCGGCCGGTCAACCTCCGGCAGCGCCTTCACCACGATCTTGCCGAGCGCCATCAGCGCGCCGGTGTTGCCGGCGGATACGACACCCGCCGCCTCCCCCGCCGCCACCGCGTCGATGGCGATGCGCATGGAGGAGTTGCGGACGCGCAGCGCGGCCGTCGGCTTCATGTCGCCCGGGATGGATTCCGGCGCATGGCGGATGGCGCAGACGCGCGCGGCCTTGGGCCGGCGCGCCAGCAGCGCGCCGAGCCGGGCTTCGTCACCCACCAGCAGGAAGCGCGCCTTCGGGTGCCGCTCCGCCGCGAGTTCCAGACCGTCCAGCACCGATTCCGGTGCATGGTCGCCGCCCATGGCATCGATGGCCAGGGCGAAGCCCCCCGCAGGCGGTTGCTGCGGGGCGCTGCCCTGCGGCAGTGTCACCTGCGACAAGGTGTCAAATCCCCTCGGCGGGCCGGAACAATCAGGTGCGGACCGCCGCCTTCAGGGCCTTGCCGGCGGCAACGACCTCGCGGCCGTCATAGTGGCCGCAGGAGGCGCAGATATGGTGCGGGCGCTTCAGCTCGCCGCAGTTGGGGCACTCGTGGTGTGCCTGGGTGGACAGGGCCTCGTGGCTGCGGCGCATCCCGCGGCGGGAGGGCGAAACCTTCTTTTTCGGAACGGCCATGGCGCCGGGCCTCTCTTCTTAACGTGCTGTCGTAGTCAGCGGTAAATCAGGAAGGCCGCGCCATTACCACCCCACCCCCCCGGGTGCAAGCGCCATGCGCCGGCCGCCACGCGGCGGGGGCCGCCGGAGAGCCGGCCGCAGGGCCGGCCGGGGGCGCTGATTCTCAGTCCAGCCGGACGGCGTAGCGGTGCCGCTCGGTGTCGATCATGGAGAGCCGCACTTCCACCGGCCGGTCCGCCACATCATAAGCGATACGCTGCACCATCAGCAGCGGCGTGCCCTCCGGCTTGCCCAGGGCGGCGGCCGTCTCGGCATCGGCGCCGGCGGCCGACAGCTCCTCCTCGGCGCGCTCCACCGTCACGCCATGGGTACGCTGGAAATAAACGTAGAGCTCGGAGGGCTGCTCGCCCGGCGGCAGCGCGAATCCGGAGAAGACGGCGCCGGAGAGGGTGCAGCGCTCGAAGATTCGCGGGCTGCCGTCCAGCATGCGAATCCGCCGCAGGTGGTAGACCGGGGCACCCGTCTCCAGCCCCAGCGCCGCCGCCTCCCATGGCGCCGCCTGCCCCTGGGCGCAGGAGATGATCATGATGCGCGACACCACGGCGCGGCCGCTGAGGTCGCGCACGCGGAAGAAGTGGAAGCGGGCCGTGTCGCTGGTGTGCTTCGCCACCGTCGTGCCGCGGCCCTGCCGGCGGTCGATCAGGTGGCGGCGCTCGAGCGCGGCCAGCGCCTTGCGGACAGTGCCCTGCGAGACGCCCAGCTCGCTCGCCAGCTCCGGCTCGGCCGGCAGGAGGTGGCCCGGAGGCCAGGTGCCGCCGACGATCCGACCGAGCAGGATCTCCTCCACCTGGCGATAGAGCGGGCGGGCATCCAGGCGGGATCGGGAGGAAGTGGCCGTCATCGGGCAGCGGTCATCGGCATGGAGAGCAGCATGGTCCTTCGGCCGTCACAGGATCTGGAAATGCTCTGTTCACGATCTGCGTAGCCGGATCAAGGCGTTCCAGAAGATAGACTTGTGTCTTATACAAGACCTGTTAAGATGAGGTCTCTCGGGATTGCTCTGCAGGCCGAGTTTGGGGAGGAACAGTCCCGCTAAAGGGACGGAGAAAGAGCGTATGACGGCGCCCAGGCCATGTCCGGGCGCCGTCCGCTTTTTCAGGCCCTCCACGCCCCTTCCCTCCCGTCCCGCCTTCCTGTCTAAACGCCTGCGCCGGAAGAAGGTGGCAGCGATGCGCGACGGAGAGCCGAGTTCCTATCCCAGCCTTGGCAAGACCGCCCGCCTCTGGTGGCGAATCGGATGTCTCTCCTTCGGCGGCCCGGCGGCGCAGATCGCGCTGATGCACCGCGAGGTGGTGGAGGAGCAACGCTGGGTGGGCGAGGCCCGTTTCCTGCACGCCCTCAATTTCTGCATGCTGCTGCCGGGGCCGGAGGCGCAGCAGCTCGCCACCTATCTTGGCTGGCTGATGCACGGCGTCCGCGGCGGCCTGCTGGCCGGGTTGCTGTTCATCCTGCCCGGCGCGGCGGTGATGCTCGCGCTGTCCTTTCTCTATGTCACGCTCGGCCGGGTGCCGGCGGTCGAGGCGCTGTTCTTCGGCCTGCAATGCGCGGTGCTGGCGCTTGTGGTGGAGGCGTTGCTAAAGGTGGCGCGGCGCGCGCTGCACGGCACGCTCGCCCTCCTGCTGGCGCTCGGCGCGTTCCTGGCGCTGTTCGCCTTCAACCTGCCCTTCCCGCTGGTGGTGGGCACGGCCATGCTGCTCGGCGCCGCCTTTCCCGCCACCTTCGCGCCCGCCGCCGGCGCCGTGTCGGCATCCGGCCCCCCGGCCATGATCGACCGCCTGCTGGCCGAGGAGCCGGGCCGGCCGCAGCGCATGGCGCGCAGCGCCCGCCGCACCGGCTTGGCCGTGCTGGCGCTCTGGGCGTGGTCCGTGGCGCTGCTGATGGGCACCGGGCTGTTCGGCGATGTCGCCTGGTTCTTCGCCCGCATGGCCGTGGTCACCTTCGGCGGCGCCTACGCGGTGCTGGCCTATGTGGCGCAGGAGGCGGTGGAGCATTACGGCTGGCTCTCGGCCGAGGCGATGCTGGCCGGCCTCGGCCTGGCCGAGACGACGCCGGGGCCGTTGATCCTGGTGCTGCAGTTCGTGGGCTTCCTGGCTGGCTGGCAGCAGGGGCCGGTCAGCGCCGTGGCCGCCGCGCTGCTGACCCTCTGGGTCACCTTCGCGCCCTGCTTCGCCTGGATCTTCCTCGGCGCCCCCTTCATCGAGCGGCTGCACGCCATGCCCCGGCTGCGCGGCGCCCTGGCCGCGGTGACGGCGGCGGTGGTCGGCGTCATCGCCAACCTGGCGGCCTGGTTCGCGCTGCGCCTGATCTTCACGGAGCGCACCCCCTGGCAGGCCGGCCCTCTGCGGCTGGAACTGCCGGTGCCGGCCAGCCTGGACCTGGCGGCACTGGGGCTGGCGGTGCTGGCGGGAATCGCCCTGCTCGGGCTGCGCATGGGCGTGGCCAAGGTGCTGGCGCTGGCGGCGCTGGCCGGGCTGGCGCTGCGGCTGGCGGGGGGCTGAGCAGGGTTGCGCCGCCCCTGGAACGGCGTTAAGGCGGAGCCGATTTGCTGCGCCGCACAAGGCGCCTCCTCCCGGAGAGACGACAAGTCCGATGTAGGCCGACGCCAGCCCTGATTGATCCGCCGCGTTATGCCGCGCCAGACTGGCGCGTCCTACGCCGTGCGTGGCTGGCGCTCCTTTCGTCCCCGCTTCCCGGAAGTTCCCCTTCATGCTCAATCCCGCGCGGCTGCGCGCCGAATGGTTCGGCAATGTCCGTGCCGACCTGCTCTCCGGCCTCGTCGTCGCCCTCGCGCTGATCCCGGAGGCCATCGCCTTCTCGATCATCGCCGGCGTCGATCCCAAGGTCGGGCTCTACGCCTCCTTCTCCATCGCCGTCATCACCGCCATCGCGGGCGGGCGCCCGGCCATGATCTCGGCCGCCACCGGCGCCATGGCCGTGGTGATGGTCAGCCTAGTGAAGGACCACGGGCTGCAATACCTCTTCGCCGCCACCATCCTCACCGGCATCCTCCAGGTGCTGGCCGGCGCGGCGCGGCTCGGGCGCGTCATGCGCTTCGTCTCCCGCTCGGTGCTGACGGGCTTCGTCAACGCGCTGGCCATCCTCATCTTCATGGCCCAGCTGCCGGAGCTGATCGGCGTGCCGGCGCTCACCTACCCGATGGTGGCGGCGGGCCTCGCCATCATCTACCTGCTGCCGCGCCTGACCACGGCGGTGCCCTCGCCGCTGGTCTGCATCATCGTGCTGACGGCGCTGGCCTGGGCGCTGGGACTCGACCTCCGCACCGTGGGCGACATGGGCGCCCTGCCGGACGCGCTGCCGCACTTCTTCCTGCCCGACGTGCCCTTCACCTTCGAGACGCTGCGCATCATCCTGCCCTACTCCGCCACGCTGGCGGCGGTGGGCCTGCTGGAATCGCTGATGACGGCGGCCGTGGTCGACGAGATGACCGACACCGGCAGCCAGCGGAACCGCGAATGCGTGGGCCAGGGCGTCGCCAACTTCGCCACCGGCTTCCTGGGCGGCATGGCGGGCTGCGCCATGATCGGGCAATCGGTCATCAACGTCCGCTCGGGCGGGCGCACGCGGCTCTCCACCCTGGTGGCGGGCGTGGTGCTGCTGTTCCTGATCCTGGCGCTGGGCGACCTCGTCCGCCGCATCCCCATGGCGGCGCTGGTGGCGGTGATGATCATGGTCTCGATCAGCACCTTCAACTGGGCCTCGCTGCGCACCCTGCTGACGCATCCGCGCAGCTCCTCGGTGGTGATGCTGGCCACCGTCGCCGTGGTGCTCGCCACGCACGACCTCGCCAAGGGCGTGCTGGCGGGCGTGCTACTCAGCGGCATCTTCTTCGCCGGCAAGGTGCGGAGGATGTTCAGCATCTCCTCCACCCTCTCGGCCGACGGGCGCGAGCGGCGCTACACCGTGCTCGGGCAGGTGTTCTTCGCCTCGGCCGAGGATTTCATCGCCGCCTTCGACCTGAAGGAGGATCTCGCCCGCGTCGTCATCGACGTGCGGCAGGCGCATCTGTGGGACATCAGCGGCATCGGCGCGCTGGACCGCGTGGTGCTGGGCTTCCGCAACCGCGGCGTCGAGGTGGCGGTGGAAGGGATGAACGAGGCCAGCGCGGCCATG
Source organism: Teichococcus aestuarii (assembly GCF_042651065.1). Lineage (NCBI taxonomy): Bacteria > Pseudomonadati > Pseudomonadota > Alphaproteobacteria > Acetobacterales > Roseomonadaceae > Roseomonas > Teichococcus aestuarii. The sequence continues at coordinate 80,806 of NZ_JBHSCH010000001.1, read as the reverse complement.
GTCGAGCGGCTCGGCGTCCATGACAAGCCGGGGGCGACGCTGGCCGCCGGGCACTGAAGCGCCAGGGGGCGCCGCCCCCTGGACCCCCGCCGGGGGGATGGTATCCCCCCGGACCCCGCCATCAGGGGGTCAGCACCACGCGGCCCACGGCCTGGCGGTCGCGGACCATCGCCATCGCCTCGCGGAACCGCTCCAGGGGCAGCGCGGCATGCACCTCCGGGCGGAGCTGGCCGGCCGCCCACCACGTCATCAGCTGCTCCCACAGCGCGCGCACGCGCGGCGCGTGGGCGCGGCGGTTGTCGCCGGGCGACCAGCCGAGATAGGTGCCCCAGTTCAGCCCGGCCACGCCGATGTTCTTCAGCAGCAGCAGGTTCACGCCCAGCTGCGGAATGGCGCCGCCGGCATAGCCCAGCGTCAGCAGCGTGCCGCCATCGGCCAGGCAGCGCAGCCCCTCGTCGAAGGCCTCGCCGCCCAGCGTGTCCAGCACCAGCGCGACGCCCTCCCCGCCCGTGGCAGCCCGCGTGGCCTCGCGGAAGGGCGCGGCGCTGTCCAGCACCACATCGGCGCCGCGCGCATGCAGCATCGGGTGCTTGGCGGCACCCGCCCGGGCGATGACGCGCGCCCCCACCGCCCGCGCCACCTCCAGCGCGGCGAGGCCGACGCCACCCCCCGCCCCCTGCACCAGCACCCACTGCCCCGGCTCCAGCCTTCCGCGCCAGAGCAGGGCGGAGGCGGCGGTGGGGTAGCTGATCGGCATCGCCACGGCGGCGGCGGCCTGCGGGCCATCGGCCAGGGTGGCGGGCAGCGGCACCACATGGATGTCGTCCGCCACCGCCTCCTCCGCCATGCCGCCCCAGTCCAGCGCCGCGAAGACGCGGGTGCCGGGCGGCGGCGCCACGGCGTCCGGCGCCGCCTCCAGCACCGTGCCCACCACCTCGGTACCCGGCACGAAGGGCAGCGGCGGCCGGCGCTGGTACTTGCCCGCGACGACAAGCTGCTGCGCGAAGGAGACGCCCACCGCCTCCACCCGCAGCCGCACGCCCGCCGGCCGCAGCGGCGGCGGCGGGATCTCCTTCATCTCCAGCGCGTCGAAGTCGCGCCAGGATTCGCAGACGATGGCGCGCATCACGGAGTCTCCTTCATTGGGCCTCGATCTTCGCGTCGCGCACCAGCTTGCCCCAGCGGGCGTATTCGGCGCGGGTGAAGGCGGCGAAGGCCTCGGGCGTGTCGGCCACCGGGTCGGCGCCGAGCGTGGCGAGGCGCTCGCGGGCCTCGGGCGTGGCCACCGCCGCCGCCACCGCCTGCTGCAGGGCCTGCACCACCGGGGCCGGCGTGCCGGCCGGCGCCCAGATGCCGTACCAGGTGGCGATCTCGTAGCCCGGCACCCCTGCCTCGGCCACGGTGGGCAGGTCGGGGAAGGCGGCGACGCGGCCGGCGGTGCTCACCGCCAGCGCCCGCAACTGCCCGTCCCGCACCGCGCCGGCGCTGCTGGGCATCGAATCGAACATCAGCTGGATGTTGCCCGCCAGCAGGTCCGCCAGCGCCGGGCCGGAGCCGCGATAGGGCACATGCGCCATCTGCGTGCCGGTGAGCTGCTTGAACAGCTCCCCCGCCAGATGCGGCGCCGCGCCGATGCCGGAGGAGCCGTAGGCGGCCCGCCCCCCGTTCTGCTTCAGCCAGGCGATCAGCTCCGGCACCGAGCGCACGGGCAGGTCCTTGTTCACCACCAGCATCAGCGGCACGCGGGCGATGTTCGTCACCGGCTCGAAGGCCGCCAGCGTGTCGAAGGGCATCTGCGGGTTGAGGTGCGGGATGATGACGTGCAGCGAGGCGTTCACCAGGAAGGTGGCGCCATCCGGCGCCGCCCGCGCCACCTCGCCGCTGCCGACGATGCCCGAGGCGCCGCTGCGGTTCTCCACGATCACCGGCTGCGGCAGGCGCTGCGAAAGCTGCTGCGTCACCACCCGCCCCAGGATGTCGGTCGGCCCGCCCGGCGGGTAGGGCACGACGAAGCGCAGGGGGCGCGTGGGCCAGCTCCCCTGTGCCACGGAGGCGGCGGGCGGCAGCGCGGCGAGCATGGGCATGGCGGCGAGCGCCGCCCTGCGGGTGATGCGCATGGATGGAGGTTCCCTTCCCTATTTTCTTGTCTCGTCCCACCATCGCCGCACGATGAGGGAGGAAATGCAATGGACCACGGGCTGAAGCCCTATCGCGGGCTGCGCGTGCTGGATGCGGGCCAGGGCATCGCCGGGCCCTATTGCGGCATGCTGCTGGCGGCCGCCGGCGCCGATGTCATCAAGCTGGAACCGCCGGAAGGCGACTGGTCGCGCGGCCTCTCCACCCGGCGCGACGGTCAGTCGGTGATGCACACCACCTTCAACCGCGGCAAGCGCAGCGTGGTGCTGGACCTGAAGTCGCCCGAGGGCCGCGCCGCCGCCAGCGCCCTCGCCGCGCGGGCGGACGTGCTGATCGAGGCGTTCCGCCCCGGCGTCGCCGCCCGCCTCGGGCTGGGGCCGGAGGCGACGCCGGAGAATGCCGTCTGCCTCTCCATTTCCGGCTTCGGCCAGACCGGCCCCTATGCCGAGCGGCCCTGCACCGATTCGGTGGCGCAGGCCTATACCGGGCTGGTGGCGCTGAACACGGGCGCCGACGGCGCGCCGCACAAGGTGGGCTGCCTGGTGGCCGATGTCGTCACCGGCATCTCCGCCTTCGCCGCCGTGCAGGCCGCTCTGGCCCAGCGCCAGCTCGACGCGGCGCCGCGCCGCCGCGTGCTGGACATCTCGCTGATGGCGGGCACCGCCGCCCTGCTGGCCATGCCGATCGCCGAGGCGGGGCTGCTCGGCCAGGCGCCCGCCGCGCTGAACGTGCCCGCCGGCAGCTACCGCGCCGCCTGCGGCAACTGGGTGATGGTGGCGCTGGTGCGCGAGGCCGAGTTCGTCGCGCTCTGCGGCGCCATCGGCCGGCCGGACCTGCCGCAGGACCCGCGCTTCGCCACCTTCGCGGACCGCGACCGGAACCGCGACGCCCTGCTCCCCCTGCTGCGCGAGATCTTCGCCCGCGAGAGCGTTGAACACTGGCTGCGCGCCCTGCACGCCGCCCGGCTGCTGGCGGAGAAGGTGAACACCCCGCTGGACTGGCTGGCGGACCCGCATGTGCGGGCGGTTGGCGCGGCGCCGATGATGGCGCAGCCGGAACTGGGCGAGATGCCGATGCCCAGCCTGCCAGGGCTCGGCGCCTGGGTGGCGCCAGCGCCGGCATTGGGGGCCGATACGGCGGCGGTGCTGGCGGAACTGGCGGCAGCCTGAACAACAAGGCCGGGGGAATGAATTCCCCCGGGCCCCCTTCTTTTTTCTTCGAGTCAGGATGTCAGCTCGGCCACCGTCACGCGGTCCTCGGCCACGGGCCAGAGGCGGGCGGCCACGCGCTCCTCATTGAACTGGGCGACCACCGTGCGGCCCAGTTCGGCCACCGGGCGGCGCAGCGTCACCGTCGCCACGCGGGCCAGGCCCAGGGGCACCTGCTCCGGCTCCCGGCCATCCAGGATGATGGCGTCGCGCGGGCGGGCGAAATAGCCGCGCGGCCGGGTGAACAGCAGCACCGCTCCCGCCGCGCGGTCCTCGGCCGAGATCGGCCGCGCCGGGCGCAGATGCACCACCTCGGAAGAACGCGGGAAGGGCGAACGGTAGAAATGCGTAACCGGATGGCCGGGCGCGGCCACCTCAAACTCCAGGGTCCAGTCGGGGGCCACGGCCACGGGGCCCCAGCGGCCATCCTCGCTCGTGGTGCGGCAGTGCAGCGCCTCGCCCGTCCGCGCGCCACTCTCCGGGTCGGTGCGCCACACCGTCACGGTGGCGCCGGGCAAGGGGCGGTTGGTCTGCACGCCCTCCGGCGTGCCGCTGACGATGCCATCCAGCACCGGCCGCGCCTCGGGCACGATCGCCAGCCGCTCCGGCTCCCGCCCCGCGATGAAGCGGTAGATCTCGCGGAAGGCGCGCGGGTGGTAGGCCACCTCGCGGTGGTCGAGCTGGCCCAGCACCAGGTTGGTCGCGCCGCGCAGCGCCGGCCCCGTGGCGTCGATGCCGGTGGGCGTGCCAGGGCGGCCATAGGCGGCGCCGTCGGACTGGGTGTAGACGTCGTTGCCGTCGCTCCGCAGGGTGAGGAAGGCGGTGCCGGGCACCACATCGGTCTCGCCGCCGTTCAGCCGGCGCAGGAAATCCGAGCGGCCGTTGAACTCGCGGTTGCGGTTCCACTCCCAGTCATAGACGCCCCGGTTCGGCGTGCCGCACAGCACCGCGTGGGAGACCTGCGGGGCGCCGCCGCCATGCACCACGAAATCCCGGATCGGGTAGCCGCCACGGCTGTTGCCCACCAGCGCAACCCGCGCGGCCCCGGTGCGCTGGCGAAGCGCCACCACGGCCTCCTCCACCGCGCGGCGGAAATCCTCCGTGCCGCTGCGCCGGGGCTGCGGGATGGCGTCGTCGTCGCGCGCCAGCGGGTCGGGCAGGTTGAGGGCGGCGAGGCACCCGCGCGGCCAGCCATTCGATTCGAAGCGCCACAGCGTGGTCATCCACAGCGCGGCGTGGTCGCCATTCCCGTGGATCAGCAGCACGGGGGGCGGCTCCGCCGCGGTGGCAGGCTGCGCCAGGGCGGGGCGGGGCAGGCTCAGGCGGGCGGCCAGCGGCGCCATGGCGGCCGCCAGCAGCAGGTCTCGGCGTTTCGTTCCCATGCCGCGAAGTCTAGCAGGCGCGCCGCCGCCGCCCAGGGGGAGCAACAGGGGGTGCCGCCTCAGCCCGGCGCGGGCGGCTCCACCTCCAGGGCGAGCAGGTGGAAGGAGAGCGACTTGCCATGCCCGTCCAGGTTCAGCGCGCCGTTCACGCCGCCCTGCAGCACATCCTCGATGACGAAGTTGAAGGCGCCGAGGCCCGGCAGGTCGTGCCGCCGCACGGCGCTGGCGCCGCGATGCGCGAAATGCGCCAGCACCCGCGCCTCCGTCACCTGCGCGGCGAGATGCGGCCAGTCCTCCGCGCGGTGGGCGATGAGGGCGATGTTCAGGCGGTTGCCCTTGTCCCCCGCCCGGGCGTGGGCGAGGCGATACAGCGGCACGGCGCTCATGCTTCCAGCTCCAGCAGGATGACGCGGGGGGCGAGCCGCTCGCGCGGCACCAGGAAGGAGAGGGTGCGGATGCGGTCCACCACCCGCGTGCGCACGCCACCGCCGCCGGCCGGGCCGCAGCAGTAGAGGGAGAGTACCTCGCGCACCGCCCGCTCCGCCTCGGCGCGGGTCTCGGTGGCCACGGCGAGGCGCAGCCGCAGATCGGCCGGCGCCAGATCCCCGGTGCCGGCCGGCACCCCGTCATCGCCGGCGAAGACGCTGACCACGCCGATCAGGTCGAGCCGCGCCGCGGCCTCCAGCCCCAGCATCCGCAGCCGCTCGCGCAGGGTGCGGCCGGCCAGTTCGGCGCGGGCGCGGGCATTGGGGCCGGCATAGGAGATCTCGCCCTCGCCCAGCCAGCCGCCGGGCAGGCTGACCGTGGCCTTCAGCTGCTCCGGACGTGGCCGCCCGCGCGCGCCGGCGACCCGCACCCGGTCCGGTGCCTCCTCGGTGATGCGCACGCCGGTGATGTCCAGCACCACATCGGGGGTGAGGTAGGCCGAGGGGTCGTGCAGCTCGTAGAGAAGCTGCTCGGTCACGGTGCGGCGGTCCACCACGCCGCCGGTGCCGGCGGGCTTGGTGATCAGCACCGCGCCATCCGCGCCGATCTCGGCGATGGGGAAGCCGAGCGTGGCCATCCCCGGCACGTCCTTCACCCCGGGGTCGGCGAAGTAGCCGCCCGTGATCTGCGAGCCGCATTCCAGCAGGTGCCCGGCCATGGTGCCGGCGGCGAGGCGGTCCCAGTCATCCTCGCTCCAGCCGAAATGCGCCAGCATGGGGCCGAGCGCCAGGGCAGGGTCGGAGCAGCGGCCGGTGATCACCACCTGCGCGCCGCCGCGCAGCGCCTCGGCGATCGGCGCCGCGCCGAGATAGACATTGGCGGCGATCACCCGTGCCGGCTCCAGCACCGCCCCGGCATCGCCCTCCCAGGGGTCGAGGTCGTCCAGCGCGTCCGTGCCGCGGATGTCGTCCCCCTCCACCACGCCGATGCGGAGCGCGGGCAGCCCGAGCTCCCGCCCCAGCGCCAGCACCGCCTGCGCCGCGCCGCGCGGATTGGCGGCGCCGCCATTGGTGACGATGGGGATGCCATGCGCCACGCAGCGCGCCAGGATGGGCCGCAGCAGGTCGATCAGCGCCGGCTCGTAGCCGGCCTCGGGGCGGTGCAGCCGCTCACGCTGGGCCAGGGCCAGGGTGCGCTCGCCCAGCACCTCCAGCATCAGCGCGGCCGGCCCGCCGGCGGCGATCAGCGCATCGACCACTGGCCCGGGCGCGTCGATCCGGTCGCCGGAGAAGCCGGAGCCGCAGCCGATGCGGAGGAGGGTGTCGGGAGCCATGCCTGCCGCCCTCAATCCGCGCGGGCGCCGGAGACGCGCACCACCTCGCGCCACTTGGCGATATCGGCCTCCAGCCAGGGGCGGAACTCGGCGGGCGCCATGCCCACGGGCTGCAGCCCCTGCTCGCGCAGCTGGGCGCGCAGCTCGGGCGAATCCAGCGCCGCCTTCAGCGCACCGTAGATCCGGTCCCGCACCGGCGCCGGCAGGCTGGCGGGGGCGAACAGCCCGTGCCAGGCGGCGACGTCGAACTCGGCGATGCCCTGCTCGATGGCGGTGGGGATCTCCGGCGTCAGTTCCAGCCGCGCGGCGGAGGTGGAGGCCAGCGCCCGCAGCGTGCCCTCGCGCACGAAGGGCAGCACCGCCGTCACCTGATAGACGATCATCGGCACGTTGCCGGCCATCACGTCGGTCACCGCCTGGGCGCCGCTGCGGTAGGGCACGTGCTCCAGCGGCGCGCCGGTGCGCAGCTTCAGCAGCTCCCCCGCCAGGTGGCTGGAGGTGCCGTTGCCGGCCGAGGCGTAGCTCACCCCGCCGCGCTGCTGCTTCGCCCAGGTGATGAACTCGGGCAGCGTCTTCGCCGGCACCTTGGGCGAGATCACCAGCAGGTTCGGCGCCTCCGTCACCAGGGAGATCGGCGTGAAGTCGCGCAGCACGTCGTAGGGCATGTTCGGCATCAGCGAGACGTTCACCGAATGCGAGGCGATGCTGCCCATGCAGAGGGTGTAGCCGTCGGGGGCCGCCTTCGCCACGCCGTCGCTGCCCACCACGCCGCCGGCGCCGGCACGGTTCTCCACCACCACGGGCTGGCCCAGCGTCTTCGACATCGGGACGGAGACGAGGCGCGTCATGATGTCGGTGCTGGTGCCGGCGCCGAAGGGCACCACCATGCGGATGGGGCGGCTCGGCCACGCCTCCTGCGCGCGGAGGGCGGGCGCCGCGAGCGGCAGGGCGGCGAGGCCGAGGCCGCCGCCCAGCAGGGCGCGGCGGCGAAGCGTGGGGTGGGTCATGGTGCCGTCTCCAACCGGTTGGGGCTCAGCCGGCCCCTTCCCGGCCATCTCGCCGTGCCGCCGGCCATAAGTCCATTGAGTTTTTCCTGGCGCAGTCATAGGGAAAAATTATGAGCTACTCCCTGCGGCAGATCCGCGCCCTGACCATGGCGGTGGAGACAGGCAGCTTCGGCCGGGCGGCGGCGCGGCTGCACGTCTCGCAGCCCGCCCTCACCCTGCAGATCCGCGCCCTCGAGGAAAGCCTCGGCGTGGCGCTGTTCGACCGCTCGGCGCGCGGGGTGCGGCCCACCCTGGCGGGGCAGGCGCTGGCGCTCTCCTTCCAGCGCATCCTGGACGAGCTGGAGACGGTGGTGACCGGCGCGCGGGAGCAGGCGCAGCGGCGCTCGGGCGTGGTGCATCTGGCGGTGCTGCCCTCGGTGGCGGCCAACCTGCTGCCGGGGGCGCTGGCGCGGCTGCGGGCCGCCCATCCCGGCATCCGGGTGATGGTGCGGGACGCGGTCGCGCGGCGCGTGGCGGCGCTGGTGAAGGCGGGCGAGGCGGAGCTCGGCATCGGCCACGCCGCCGGGCCGGAGCCGGAGCTGGAGGAGACGCCGCTCTTCGAGGATTCGCTGGTGGCGGTGCTGCCGCCCGGCCATGCCTTCGCCGCCACGGCGAACCTCACCCTGCCGGCGCTGGCCGCCGCGCCGCTGGTGCTGACCGACCCGGAGAGCAGCCTGCGCGCCCTGGTGGAGCAGGCCTTCGCCGCCGCCGGCCTCAGCGTCCGCCCGGCCTACGAGGCCACCTACATGAGCACGGCGGTGGCGCTGGTGCGGGCCGGGCTCGGCATCGCCGTGCTGCCTGCCACCGCCGTGGAGCTGCGCGTGGCGCCGCTGCTGGAGACACGGCCGATCGACACGCCGCTGCTGCGGCGGCGCATCGTGCTGCTGCGCCGCCGCGGCGCCAGCCTCTCCCCCGCCGCCGAGGCGCTGGCGGAGGTGCTGGCCGGCTGATCAGCGGTCCTGCGGCATGCCCTCGGGCACGATGGTCTTCACCAGGGTGGAGTCGAGCGACTCGTAGTCGTGGTAGCCGATGGTCTCGTACAGCTCGGCGCGGGTCTGCATCCGGTTGATCATCTTGTGGGTGCCGCCATCCCGCGCGATGGCGGCATACAGCTCCTCCATCCCGCGGGCGGCGACGCGGAGCTGGCTCACCGGCCAGATGACCATGGAATAGCCCATGGCCTCGAATTCCTCAGCGGTGAAGAAGGGGGTGCGGCCGAACTCGGTCATGTTGGCCAGCAGCTTCACCCCCGGCATGCGGCGGGCGAACTCCTCGAACATCTCGCGCGTGGTCAGCGCCTCGGGGAAGATCGCGTCGGCGCCGGCCTCCAGGTAGAGCTTCGCGCGGGCCACGGCGCCGTCCATGCCCTCGCTGGCCGCGGCATCGGTGCGGGCGATCAGGTAGAGGTGGCGGCGCGCCTTGCGGGCGGCGGCCACCTTGGCGGCCATGTCGCGCGCATCGGCCAGCTTCTTGTCGTTCAGGTGGCCGCACTTCTTGGGCAGGAGCTGGTCCTCGAGGTGCACGGCGGCGGCACCGGCCTCCTCGAAGCTGCGCACCATGTGCATCACGTTCAGCGCCTCGCCATAGCCGGTGTCGCCATCGACCAGCACCGGCAGGGCCGAGGCGCGCGCCACCTGGCGGATGTGCCAGGACACGTCATCGACCGTGATCATGCCGAGATCGGGCAGGCCCATGGTGGCGGACATGGCGGCGCCCGACATGTAGAGCGCCTCGAACCCCGCCTGCTTCGCCAGCAGCGCCGCGATGCCGAGATGCGCGCCGGGCATGCGCAGGATCTGCGGCCGCTCCAGCAGCGCGCGGAAGCGCTGGCCGGCGGGGGCTTCGGGCAGGTCGTCGGCGATGACGTAGGGCATGGGCGGTTTCCTCTCGGGCGGTCTCAGAAGAACAGGAACGTGACCAGGACGAAGGTGGGCACCAGGAACACCAGCGCCCAGCCGCAATAGCCGAAGAAGCTCGGCATGCGCACGCCCTGCTCCTCGACGATGGCCTTCACCATGAAGTTGGGCGCGTTGCCGATATACGAATTGGCGCCCATGAACACCGCGCCGCAGGAGATGGCGGCGAGCGTCAGCGCCCCCTGCCCCATCAGCGTGGCGGCGTCGCCGCCCGCCATGTTGAAGAAGACGAGGTAGGTCGGCGCGTTGTCGAGGAAGGAGGAGAGCGCGCCGGTCAGCCAGAAATACATGGCCGGGAGCGGCTGGCCGGCGGCGTCCGAGGTCAGCGCCACCAAGCCGGCGAACGGGCCGTGGGCGCCGGCCTTCAGCATGGCCAGCACCGGCGCCATGGTGAGGAAGATGGCGGCGAACAGCTTGGCCACCTCCAGGATGGCCCCCCAGGTGAAGCCATTGGCCTCGCGGATGCGCGCCGGCGTCAGCCAGACCGAGGCGGCGGTGATGGCCAGGAACAGCGCCATCGCCACCACCCGCTCCAGCCCGATCGGCTGGCCGAGCAGCGAGATCTCGCCCGGCAGCCACACGCCCTGCATCAGCACGCCGGCCACCACCGCGCCGATCAGCGCCACGTTCACCCAGCCATCGATGCCGAGCTTCTCGCCGGGCGGCGCCTCGGCATGGTCGGCATGCGTCGCGCGCTCGGCGGCGGGGGCGATCGGCGCCTTGCGCTCGCGCCCGTAGGCCAGGGTGTCGATGACCCAGTACAGCGCCAGCAGCAGCGCGGTGCAGAACAGGAAGGGCGCAAACAGGTTGGTGGTGGGCCAGAAGAAGCTCACCCCCTTGAGGAAGCCGAGATAGAGCGGCGGGTCGCCGAGCGGTGTCAGGCTGCCGCCGATGTTGCTGACCAGGAAAATGAAGAAGACGAAGCTGTGCATCTTCCGCTGCCGCCCGGCGTTGGCCCGCAGCAGCGGCCGGATCAGCACCATCGAGGCGCCGGTCGTGCCCATCAGGCTGGCGATGGCGGTGCCCACCGCCAGCAGCGCCGTGTTGGTGCCCGGCGTGCCGACCAGGTTGCCCTTCAGGAGCACGCCGCCGCCCGTGGTGTAGAGCGCGAGGAGCAGGGTGATGAAGGGCAGGTATTCGCCCACCAGGACGTGCGTGAACTCATGCCAGGCGTGACCGGCGCCGAAGGCCAGCGCGTAGGGCAGCAGGAACAGCGCCGTCCAGCCCGCGGCGATCTTGCCGTAGTGGTGATGCCAGAGATGCCCCGCCAGCAGCGGCATCAGCGCGATGGAGAGCAGCACGCCGGCAAAGGGCAGCGCCCACAGCGCCGAGAGGGCCGGCGCCGCGTGCTCCGCCGCCCCCGGCCCTACCGCCTGCACTGCCCCCTGGGCCGCCAGCGCCGGGGCGGCGGCCATCAGCCCGACCAGAATCGAGGGCAGCGCCGCCCCCACACGCGCGACCCCGCGGCGCGACCAGACCCCCGGCATCGACCGTTTCCTTCAGATTCGGGCGGCCGGCCCCAAGGGCGGCCGCGGCAATTTTCCCGGCCACCGCCCCTACACCAGCCCCGGCCGGGGCACCACCCGCCCCCGAACACACCATCGGCCGCGCCACCCTTCCCCCCGGCGCCGGCCCGCCTTAGCTTCCGCACAGCAGAGAGGGAGAGTCGCCATGGAGATGACCGGTGAACGCCGTATCGAGGCGCCGCGCGAGACGGTCTGGGAGGGGCTGAACGACCCCGAGGTGCTGCGCGCCGCCATCCCCGGCTGCGAGTCGGTCGAGCGCACGGGCGATGACAGCTTCCAGGCACGGGTTGCCGTGAAGATCGGGCCGATGGCGGCGAAGTTCACCGGCAAGGTGCAGCTCACCAACATCAACCCGCCCGTCTCCTACACCATCGGCGGCGAGGGCAATGGCGGCGCCATGGGCTTCGCCAAGGGCGGCGCCGACGTGGCGCTGGAGGAGCAGGGCCCGACCACCACCCTGCTGCGCTACAACGCCAAGGCGCAGGTGGGCGGCAAGATGGCGCAGCTCGGCGCCCGGCTGATCGACAGCACGGCCAAGCAGATGGCCGACCAGTTCTTCGACCGCTTCGCCGCCATCGTCTCCACCCCGCCCGAGGCGGCGCCCACCCCCGGCTCCGCCGCCGCCGGCGCCCCCCCGCGCCCCTCGCAGGAGCCGGACCTGCCCCCCGGCGCCGTGCCCACCCCCGCCCGTGGCACCGAGGTGGGCGACGCCGCGCCGGTGGAGCGCCTCGGCGCCGCCACGCTGATCGGCGCGGGTCTGGCCGAGCATGCCGGCGAGACCCCGCCCGGCGGCAAGCCCGCCACGCTGCAGACGGGCGGCCACACCAGCCACGAGCGCGCGCCGAAGCGCGGCTATGCCACGCCGGTGGCCGCGCCCTCGCCCGGCCTCTCCATCTTCCAGCTTCTGCCGGCCGAGATCATGGGCCTGCCGCTGCTGTTCTGGGGCGGCTCGGCGGTGTTCCTGGTGATCCTGTTCCTGCTGTTCGTGCTCGGCTGAGCCATGGCGCCGATGCCCGCCTCCTCCCCGGCCTCGCCGCCGCCCGGTTCCGCCTTGCCCGGTTCCGTCGCGGAGACGGAAAGGCTCCTGGCCCTCGGCGGCTATGTGGCCGACCGCGCGCTGGCCACCACCGTGCATCTGGCGCTGGTCATGGGCCGCCCCCTCTTCCTGGAGGGGGAGCCGGGCACCGGCAAGACGGAGATCGCCAAGGTGCTGGCCAGCGGCCTCGGCCGCCGGCTGGTGCGGCTGCAATGCTATGATGGGCTGGACCTGCAGGCGGCGGCCTATGAGTGGAACCATGCGCGCCAGCTCATGGCCATCCGCCTGGCCGAGGCCGCCGGCGAGACGCAGGGCGAAGCGGGCCGCGCCCGGCTGGAGGCCGGCATCTACGACCGGCGCTACCTGCAGGAGCGGCCGCTGCTGGCCGCCCTCTCCGGCCCGCCCGCCGTGCTGCTCATCGACGAGCTGGACCGCGCGGACGAGCCCTTCGAGGCCTTCCTGCTGGAGATCCTGGCCGATTTCCAGCTCTCCATCCCGGAGCTGGGCCCCGAGCACAGCCCCGTGCGGGCCGAGACGCCGCCCATCGTGGTGCTGACCAGCAACCGCACGCGGGAGGTGCACGACGCCATCCGCCGCCGCTGCCTCTACCATTGGGTGGACTACCCGGATGCGTTGCGCGAGCGCGCCATCCTGGCCAGCCGCGCCCCCGGCCTGCCGGAGGCGCTCTCGGCGCAGGTGGTGGCCTTCGTGCAGAAGCTGCGCGGCGGCGATTTCTTCAAGCTGCCGGGCGTCGCGGAGACCATCGACTGGGCCAACGCGCTGCGCGCCCTGGACGCCACCGAGCTGGAGCCGGTGCTGGTGGACGAGACCCTGGGCGCGCTGCTGAAGTACCAGGACGACATCGCCAAGCTGCGCGGTGCCGAGACGGCGAGGCTGGTGGAGGCGGTGAAGCAGCCCCCCGCCCCGGCCATGCCCTTCTGATGCCCGGAGCGGTGACGGGCCGCCTTCCGGCATGAGCGGCGCGCCGCCCGCCGGCGCGCTGGCCGCCAACCTGCTCGGCTTCGGCCGGCTGCTGCGGCGCGCCGGCCTGCCGATCGGCCCGGCCGAGATGCTGGCCGGCGCCGAGGCGCTGACCCGCATCGACCTCGCCGACCGCCGGCAGGCCCAGGCGGCGCTGCGTGCCACGCTGGTGCACCGGCACGAGCACCAGCACCTGTTCGACCACGCCTTCCGCCTCTGGTGGCGCGACCCCGAGGCCGGCCGCCACGCCGCCGCCATGGACGCGCTGAGCCAGGGCCAGCCGCCGCCCAAGCCGCCGCCGGACGGCCGGCGGCTGGCCGCGGCGCTGGGCGGCCAGGCCCCGCCGCCGCCGCCGCCGCAGAAGCCCGAGCGGGAGGTCGATGCCAGCCTGACGGTGAGCGCCAGCGAGGCACTCGCAAAAATGGATTTCGAGGCGATGGGCGCGGCCGAGCTGGCGGCGGCGCGGCAGGAGATCCGCCGCCTCGCCCTGCCGCTCGACAAGCGGCCGACACGCCGCTTCCGCCCCGACCCCGCCGGGCCGCGCGCCGACCTGCGCGCCACGCTGCGCCACGCCATGCGCCAGGGCGGCGAGGTCTCGGCGCTGCACCGCTCCCGCCGGGTGGAGCGGCCGCCGCCGCTGGTTGCCATCTGCGACATCTCCGGCAGCATGGCGCGCTACGCCCAGGTGCTGCTGCACTTCCTGCACGCCGTGACCAACGACCGGGACCGCGTCTCCACCTTCCTGTTCGGCACCCGGCTGACCAACATCACCCGCCCGCTCCGGCACCGCGACGCCGAGGTGGCCTTCGAGATGGTCAGCCACCTGGTGCCGGACTGGTCGGGCGGCACCCGCATCGGCGAGGCGCTGGACCTGTTCAACCGGCAATGGGGCCGCCGCGTGCTCGGCCAGGGCGCCGTGGTGCTGCTGATCACCGACGGGCTGGAGCGCGGCGACGCGGCCGACCTCGCCCGCCTCGCCGCCGCCACCGAGCGGCTGCGCCACTCCTGCCGCCGGCTGATCTGGCTGAACCCGCTGCTGCGCTACAGCGGCTTCCAGCCCCGCTCGCAGGGCATACGCACCATGCTCCCCCTGGTGCATGAGCACCGCCCGGTCCACAACATCGAGAGCCTGCGCGCGCTGGTGCGGACCCTCTCCGGCCCCGCGCCACGCCAGCCCATGGGCCAACCTGTCGGAGGATCACGATGAGCGACCAGGAAGACATCCTCGCCACCGCCGCCGGCTGGCTGGCCGAGGGCGAGACGGTGGCGCTGGCCACCGTGGTGGAGACCTGGGGCAGCTCGCCCCGCCCTGCCGGCTCCAACCTCGCCGTCACCGCCTCCGGCCGGATGGCGGGCAGCGTCTCGGGCGGCTGCATCGAGGGCGCGGTGGCCGAGGCCGCCCGCAAGACGATGGCCGAGGGCACGCCGCAGCTGCTCGATTTCGGCATCAGCGACGAGCGCGCCTGGGAGGTGGGGCTGGCCTGCGGCGGCAAGCTGAAGGTCTTCGTCGAGAAGCTCGAGGGGGAGCGGGTGGCGTGAAGGCGGCCTTCCTCGCCCGCCTCCAGGCCGCGCGCGCCGCCGGCCGCGCCGTGGCGGTGGCCACGCGCCTCTCCGACGGCACCCAGTACCTCCATCCGGAGGACGGCCTGCCCGCGCCGCTGGCCGCCGCCGCCGAGGCCGCGCTGGCCGCCGACGCCGCCACCAACCTGGCGCATGAGGGCGCGCCCTGGTTCATCCAGCCGCACAACCCGCGGCTGCGGCTGATCGTGGTGGGGGCGGTGCATGTGGCGCAGGCGCTGGTGCCGATGGCGCTGGGCCTGGGCTTCGCCGTCACCGTGGTCGACCCGCGCCGCGCCTTCGCCACCGAGGAGCGCTTCGGCGGCGGCGTGACGCTGGTCGACGAATGGCCGGACGAGGCCATGCAGGCCCTGGCCCCCGACACCCGCACCGCCGTGGTCACCCTCACCCACGACCCGAAGCTGGACGACCCGGCGCTGGAGGTGGCGCTGCGCAGCCCCGCCTTCTACATCGGCGCGCTGGGCAGCCGGCGCACCCATGCCAAGCGCGTGGCGCGGCTGGCCGAGGCCGGGCTGCCGGAGGAGGCCATGGCGCGCATCGCCGCCCCCGTGGGCCTGTCCATCGGTGCCGTCACGGCGCCCGAGATCGCCCTTTCCATCATGGCCGAGATCGTCGCCCGCCGCCGCGGCGCCGCCCTCGCCGACCGATAGGCCCAAGCCATGCAGTTCGGCCCCACGCCGCTCGACGACGCCCAGGGCGCCGTGCTCGCCCACACGCTGCGCCTGCCCGGCCGGGTGCTGAAGAAGGGCACGGTGCTGGATGCCGAGGCCATCGCCGCGCTGCGCGAGGCCGGCAAGCGGGAGGTGATCGCCGCCCGGCTGGAAAGCGGCGACGTGCCGGAGAACGAGGCCGCCCACCGCATCGGCGAGGCGCTGATGGGGCCGCTGCTGGCCCGCACCCGCGCCGCCACCGGCCGGGTGAACCTGCAGGCCGACGCCGCCGGGCTGCTGGTGGTGAACGAGGCGCTGGTCAACCGCCTCAACGCGCTGGACGAGAGCCTGACGCTCGCCACCCTGCCCAACCACACCCCCGTCTCGGCGCGGGAGATGCTGGCCACGGTGAAGGTCATCCCCTTCGCCGTGCCGGGCGGCGTGCTGCAGGTGGCCGAGGCCGTGGCGCGCTCCGGCCAGGCGCTGGCCATCCATCCCTTCCGCCCGCTGAAGGTGGGGCTGGTGCTGACCGAGCTGCCCGGCCTCAAGGAAAGCATCATGGAAGGCGCCGTGGAGGCGACCGAGGCGCGCATCGCGGGCCTCGCCGGCCAGCTCCTGCCGCCCGAGCGCTGCCGCCACGAGGAGGCCGCCATCGCCGAGGCGCTGGCCCGGCTGAAGCGCGCGGGGGCGGAGATGCTGCTGATCGCCGGCGCATCGGCGGTGGTGGACCGCCGCGATGTCGGCCCCGCCGCCATCGTCCGCGCCGGCGGGCGGATCGAGCATTTCGGCATGCCGGTCGATCCCGGCAACCTGCTCTGCCTCGGCCGCATCGGCACCATCCCGGCCCTGGTGCTGCCCGGCTGCGCCCGCAGCCCCAAGCTCAACGGCTTCGACTGGGTGTTGCAGCGCCTCTTCGCCGGCCTGCCGGTGGGGAGCCGGGAGATCGCCGGCATGGGCGTCGGCGGGCTGCTGAAGGAGATCGAGGCGCGGCCGCTGCCGCGCGAGGCGGCGCCGCGCAACGCCCCCACCGGCGCCGCGCCGCGCCGGCCGCTGCTGGTGGCGGCGCTGGTGCTGGCCGCCGGCCGCTCCCGCCGCATGGCGCCGCTCAACAAGCTGCTGGTGCCGGACAACAAGGGCGTGCCCATGGTGGCGCGCGTCGTCGCCAACGTGCTGGACAGCCGCGCCCGGCCGGTCATCGCCGTCACCGGCTACGAGCGCGAGCGGGTGGAGGAGGCGCTGGCCGGCCGCCCCGTGCTGATCGCCCAGACGGAGGATTATGCCGAGGGCCTCTCCGCCTCGCTGAAGGCCGGGCTCGCCGCGCTTCCGCCGGAGGCGGAGGGGGTGCTCATCTGCCTGGGCGACATGCCGCTGATCACCGGCCCGATGCTCGACCGGCTGCTCGCCGCCTTCGACCCGGAGGAGGGCCGCGCTATCGTGATGCCCACCTTCCGCGGGAAACAGGGTAATCCAATGCTCTGGTCGCGGGAGTTTCTTCCGGAAATGATGCAGATCACGGGTGATGTGGGAGCCCGCCATCTGGCCGGCAAATACGCTGACCGCGTGGTGGAGGTGGAAATGGCGGACGACGCCGTGCTGCGCGATTTCGACACGACGGACGCGCTGCGCCTCAATCCGGAGTTCGCCGGGCGGCGCTAGCCGGCCGGCCGTCTCGGGTTCCATACCTTGCCGCGCAGCGTCCCGCTGCGGCTGGTGGGCTGTCTGCTCGCGGCTCTGGCCCTTTCCGGGCTCGCGCCGGCCGCCGCCGCCTCGCACTGGGAGGCTTTCGCCACCCGGGTGTTCGAGCCGATCGCGGCCGCCCGCCGCCTGCCCTACGAGACCGCCACCGCCCTGACGCAGGACCGCCAGGGGGCGATCTGGATCGGCACGCTGGGGGGTCTCGCCCGGCATGACGGCTACCGCGTGCAGCCCTATGTGGCGCGCCCGGGCGAGAGCGACAGATTGCCGGACAACCATGTGCGGGCGCTGCTCGCCCTGCCGGATGGCGGGCTGCTCGTCGGCACCCATGCCGGCGGACTGGCGCGCTTCGACCCCAACACGGACGCCTTCATCGCCATCGAGCCGCCGGACAGGGCACCGGGCTGGAGCCGCATCCTCGCCCTCGCCCCTGCGCGCGACGGCGGCGCCTGGGTGGCCAGCGAGGCCGGGCTGGCCCATTGGCCGGCCGGCGCCGAACGCATAGAGCCCGTACCCGGCTGGCCGCAGCTCAGCGCCCTCTCGGTGCTGGAGGAGGCGGACGGGACACTCTGGGTGGGCAGCGGCGCCGGGCTGCGCCGCCGCCTGCCGGACAAGGCCATCTTCCGCCCGCTGGAGGCCGAGACCGCCCTGGCGCGCGAGATGGCGGAGGACGCGGTGTGGTCGCTGCTGCAGGACGCGGCGGGGCGGCTGTGGTTCGGCACGGGCCGCAGCGGCCTGGGCCGGGTCGAGGACGGCGTGGTGCATTCCCGCCCCGGCTTGTCCGGCCGCCAGGGCCAGGCGGGCGGCCGCACCATCACCGCCCTGCTGGAGCCCAGCCCCGGCCTCCTCTGGGCCGCCACCGACGGCATCGGCATCATCGCGGTGGATGGCGAGCACGCCCCCACCCTGATCCAGCACGACCCCGCCCTGCCCGTCTCGCCCTCCGGCGACGCGGTGCGGGCGATGCTGCGGGACCGCTCGGGCAATGTCTGGATCGCCACCGAGCGCGGCGTGAACCGGCACGACACCCAGGCGCGGGCCGTGCTCTCCGTGCTGCCCTCGCCCCTGTCGCCGCTCACCCTCTCGGACCAGAACGTCCACAGCGTGGCGGTGGACCGGCAGGGCCGCGCCTGGCTGGGCCTCGGCCAGGGCCGCATCGACGTGCTGGACCCCGCCACGGGCGCGCTGCACCGGCTGCAGCTGGAAGACCCGCAGACGGCGCGCGAGGTGCAGGCGCTGCTGCCGCTGCCGGATGGCAGCGTGCTGGCGGGCGCCCGCGGCGTGGCGCGCATCGACGGCCGCAGCCTGGAGGTCACGCCCTCCGCCATTCCCGCCCTGGAGGGCGAGGTGGTGAACGCGCTGGCACGGGATGGCGACGGGCTGCTGGTGGGCACCCAGGAGGGGATGCTCCGGCTGGACGCGGCGGGGCGGGTGCTGCGCCGCTGGCAGCGCGGCATCACGCCGGACAGCGGCCTGGCCGATACGCCGGTGCACGGCATCGACCAGATCGGCGCCGCCGGCACCTGGGTTGGCACGGCGGGGGGGCTCAGCCTCTTTCCGCCTTCCGCCTCGTTATCCGGCAGTGCCGAGCCCATCACCCTGCGGCACGACCCCGGCCGGCCCGACAGCCTGCCGCACGACAACATCGGCTCCGTGCTGGCCGATGCGCGGGGGCGGATCTGGGTCGGCACCTTCGGCGGCGGGGTGGGGGTGGTCGGCAGCTGGCCGCCGCCGCCGGGCGAGGCGCCGCGCTTCCGCACCCTGACCACCCGCCAGGGGCTGAGCGACAACAGCGTGGCCGCCCTGCTGCCGGATGCGAAGGGCCGGATCTGGGCCTCCACCGCCCGGGGCCTGACGATGATCCCGGCCGATGGCGGGCCGGCCCGCGTGCTGACCATGCGCGACGGGGTGCGGGTGCGCACCTACCTGCCACGCTCCGCCGCCCGGGCGCCGGGGGGCGAGCTGCTGTTCGGCGGGCTGGGCGGCCTTTCCATCGTGCTGCCCGGGCGGGCCGAGCAGCCCCGCCCGCCGCCGCGCATCGGCTTCACCGGCATGGCGCTGGATGGCCACGCGATGCCGCCAGGCCTCGCCCCCACCGCCGGCACGCGGCTCGACCTGCCCACAGGCGTGCGGCGGCTGCGGGTGGACTTCGCCCTGCTCGACTTCCACGCCCCCGCCGGCACGCGCTACGCCTACCGCCTCGCTGACCTCGACCAGGAATGGACCGAGGCCAACCCGGAGGACCCCGCCGCCCATTTCGAGCGTCTGCCTCCCGGCCTGCACCGCCTGCAGGTGCGCGCCTGGACCGGACCCGTGGGCGCCGGCCCCGCGGCCGAGACCTCGCTGGTCCTGGCTGTGCCGCCGCGCTGGTTTGAGAGCACCTGGTTCGGCCTGTTGGCGCTGATGGTCTGCGGGCTGGCGGTGATGGGGCTGGTGCAGGGCCGCACCGCCTATCTGCGCCACCGCCAGCGTGAGCTGACCCGGCTGGTGGATGAGCGCACCCGCGAGCTGCGCGCCGCCAACCGCCGCCTGGACCGGCTGGCCGGCACCGACCCGCTGACCGGCCTGCTCAACCGCCGCCGCTTCGCCGAGCGGGCGGCGCAGATCCTGGCGGAGGCGGAGCATGGCGGCCCCGGCTTCGCCCTCGTGCTGTTCGATCTCGACCGCTTCAAGCAGCTCAACGACACCCATGGCCACAATGCGGGGGATGCGGCGCTGGTCGGCTTCTGCCGGCTGGCCGCCCGCCTCTGCCGGCCGCAGGACCTGCTGGGCCGGCATGGCGGCGAGGAGATCATGCTGCTGGTGCCGGGCTGCGATGCGTCGGGGGGCCGCGCCATCGCCGAGCGGATCCGCGCCGCCCAGGCGGAGAACCCGGTGTCCTGGGAGGGCGGCCGCCTGGTGGTGACGGTGAGCGGCGGCGTCGCCGCCTGGCAGCGCGGCGAGTCGCTCGAGGCGCTGATCCACCGGGCCGACGCGGCCCTCTATGCCGCCAAGCATGGCGGGCGCGACCAGGTGCGGGCCGCCTGACGCGGCAGGGCACCCTTCCATGGCGGCGCGCTTCCGTGGCATGGGGGCGCCGCAACGCCCGGCCGGAACCCCCCGCATGATCCTGATCGCGCTCGGCGCCAACCTCCCCGGCACGGATGGCCGCGCCCCGCGCGCCACCTGCGAGGCCGCCGCGGCGGCGCTGGACGGCATTCCCGGCCTGCGGCTGGAGGCCGTCTCGCGCTGGTGGGAGACGGCGCCGGAGCCACCCCTGCCCGGCGCGCCCTGGTATGTGAACGGCGTGGCGCGCTGCGCCGGCGGCCTCGGTCCCGCGGTGCTGCTGGCGGCGCTGCAGGCGCTGGAGCAGGCGGCCGGCCGCCAGCGCCCCTACCCCAACGCCCCGCGCACCCTGGACCTCGACATCATCGCCATGGGGGCCATGGGGGAGACGGTGCGCGACGCGCCGGACCCGGTGCTGCCGCACCCGCGCGCGCATCTGCGCCGCTTCGTGCTGGAGCCGCTGGCCGAGGTGGCGCCGGGCTGGGTGCACCCGCGCCTCGGCCGCAGCGTGGAAGCGCTGCTGGCGGAACTGCCGGCGGCGCCGATGCGGCCTCTCTGACGCGGCCGCCGCGCCGGCCGCGCGGCGCACAAAGGCGCCAGAAGCTTGCTATTCGCGGATGCGGTGGCTATCTCAGGCGTTCAGCACAGATTTTGAGTTGGAGGCCGCCCATGGCCCGCGTCACGGTCGAAGACTGCATCCTGAAGATCCCGAACCGCTTCGAGCTGGTCCTGATCGCCGCGCAGCGCGCCCGCAACATCAGCCGGGGCGAGGAGCTGACGGTCGACCGGGACAACGACAAGAACCCCGTCGTTGCCCTGCGCGAGATCGCCGACGAGACGGTGGAGCTGGACGCGCTGCACGAGGACCTCGTGAAGTCCCTGCTGCGCGCGCCGGAGCCGGAGCCGGTGGAGGAGGAGGTGATCGACCTCATCGCCACCGACGAGAACATCTTCGGCGTGATGGATGTGAGCGAGGACAACTCGCCCGAGGGCGCCGGCCTCGAGGATCTCTCGCCCGACGACATCGAGGCGGCGATTGCCGCCCAGCTCGGCGGCGGCGGCGGCCGCCGCTGAGCCGGGGGCGCGCTTGAAACCCGGCGCCGGGCCGAGCTTCAACCCGGCGCCGCGTGCGCCCGAGGGGCTGCCATCCGGCCCCGCCATCGCCGTGCCGGCGCCGCCGCCGCCGGTGGAGACGCCGGGCACCGAGCTGGCCCGGCGGGTCGCCGCCTATGATCCGCGCGCCGATGTGGCGCTGCTGGAATCCGCCTACAACATCGCCGCCACCGCGCACGCCTCCCAGGCGCGGGAGAATGGCGACCCCTACATCACCCATCCGCTGGCCGTGGCCGGCATCCTGGCCGGCTACCGGCTGGATACCGCCACCATCGCCACCGCCCTGCTGCACGACGTGGTGGAGGACACCAGCTTCGGCCTGCCGGAGCTGGAGAAGCGCTTCGGCGCCGACATCGCCCGGCTGATCGACGGCGTCACCAAGCTGACGCGGCTGGAGCTGCAATCGGAGCGGACCAAGCAGGCGGAGAACTTCCGCAAGCTCGTCCTCGCCATGAGCGAGGACATCCGCGTGCTGCTGGTGAAGCTGGCGGACCGGCTGCACAACATGCGCACGCTGCACTTCAAGCCGAAGCCGGAGAGCCGCGCCCGCATCGCCCGCGAGACGATGGAGATCTACGCGCCGCTGGCCGAGCGCATCGGCATGGACGCGGTGAAGACCGAGCTGCAATCCCTCTCCTTCCGGGAATTGCAGCCGGATGCCTACCAGACCATCACCGCCCGCCTCGCCTTCCTGCGCGGCCAGGGCGCCGACCTGATCGACGACGTCGCCACCGACCTCAAGGCCAGGCTGCGGGAGGCGGAGGTGCCGGTGGTCGAGGTGACGGGGCGCGAGAAATCGCCCTACTCGATCTGGATGAAGATGCACGAGAAGAAGGTGGAGTTCGAGCAGCTCTCGGACATCATGGCCTTCCGCGTCGTCACCACGGACAAGGCGAACTGCTACGCGGCGCTGGGCGCCATCCACTCCGCCTACCGCGTGGTGCCCGGGCGGTTCAAGGACTACATCTCGACGCCCAAGCCCAATGGCTACCAGTCGCTGCACACCGGCGTCACGGTGCCGGAGCGTCGCAACGCCAAGATCGAGGTGCAGATCCGCACGCCGGACATGCACGAGATCGCCGAGTACGGCGTGGCCGCGCACTGGATGTACAAGCAGGGCGGCAGCCCCACGGCCGAGGCGCCGAAGCAGCGCCGCTACCCCTGGGTGCGCGAGCTGCTGGAGATCCTCGAATCCGCCGCCGAGCCGGGGGAGTTCCTGGAGCATACCAAGCTCGCCCTGCACCAGGACCAGGTCTTCTGCTTCACGCCGAAGGGCGACCTGATCGCCCTGCCGCGCGGCGCCACGCCGATCGACTTCGCCTACCAGGTGCACAGCCAGGTGGGCGATGCCTGCGTCGGCGCCAAGATCAACGGCCGCATCGTGCCGCTCCGCCACCAGCTGGAGAATGGCGACCAGGTCGAGATCATCACCGCGCGCGGCGGCACGCCGAACCCGGCCTGGGAGCGCTTCGTCGTCACCGGCAAGGCCAAGGCGCGCATCAAGCGCTTCGTCATGGCGCGGCAGCGAACGGAGTTCCAGGAGCAGGGGCGCAGCGCCATCGCCAAGGCCTTCCGGCAGGAGGGGCTGGAATTCTCCGAGAAGCTGCTGGAACCCGCCCTCAAGGCCTTCAAGCAGCCGGGCTTCGAGGAGCTGTGCGTCGCCGTCGGCAACGGCAACCTCTCGGCGCGGGAGGTGCTGCACGCCGCCATCCCCGAGCTGCGCGGCCCGCCGCGGCCGATGGACCACCTGCCGCTGGCCCGCGCCCGCGGCAAGCCCGGCGCCACCGTCATGCGCCCCGAGCGGCGGCGGGAGGCCAGCTCCGGCATCACCGGCCTGGTCGCGGGCATGGCGGTGCAGTTCGCCGGCTGCTGCCACCCCGTGCCGGGGGACCGCATCGTCGGCATCGTCTCCACCGGCAAGGGGGTGACGGTGCACAAGCATGACTGCCACAACCTTGAGGCCTTCTCCGCCACGCCCGAGCGCTTCCTCGACATCGACTGGGACTACGAGGCCGGCTCGGGCGGCGCGCATCTCGGCCGGCTGGACGTGGTGACGGCCAACGAGGACTCGGCCATCGCCGCCATGACGGTCGTCATCGCCAAGCAGAACGGCAAGCTGCACAACCTCCGCTTCGCCCACCGCGCGCCGGACTATGCCGAGGTGGTGGTGGACCTGGAGGTGAGCGACCTGCGCCACCTTTCCAACGTGGTGGCGGCGCTGCGCGCCTGCCCCGGCATCATCCAGGTGGAGCGCAGCAAGGGCTGAGACCCCTTGCCGGCCTCCCCCGGCGGGGGGAGAACCCGCGCCTTATCCGCGGGAGAGCCGGCCATGGCCGAGAGCAGCGACGAGTATGTCTATGACGAGGCCACCGGCGAGTGGCGCCCGGCCGCCGAGCTGGCCGCCGCCGCCGAGGCGGCCCGGCCGCAGCCGCGCGACGCGGCGGGCAACCTGCTGGCCGATGGCGATTCCGTCACCCTCATCAAGGACCTGAAGGTGAAGGGTGCCAACCAGACGCTGAAGCAGGGCACCGTCATCCGCTCGATCCGCCTGACCGACGACCCGGACGAGATCGACTGCAAGCATGAGAGCATCAAGGGGCTGGTGCTGCGCACGGAGTTCGTGCGCAAGCGCTGAGCTGTCCCGGAGGTGATTTTGCCTAGCGGGATTCTGCTCTAAAGCCTTGGCATGATCATCGGCCTCGGCAACGACATCGTCGACATCCGCCGCATCGAGCGCTCCATCGAGCGCTACGGCGACCGCTTCCTCGACCGGGTCTTCACCCCGCTGGAGCGCAAGAAGGCGGAATCGCGCACGCCCAAGCTGCGCGCCGCCACCTATGCCAAGCGCTTCGCCGCCAAGGAGGCGGCCTCCAAGGCGCTCGGCACCGGCTTCCGGGCGGGCGTGTTCTGGCGCGACCTTGGGGTGGTGAACCTCTCCACCGGCCAGCCCTCGCTGCGCCTCACCGGCGGCGCGGCGCAGCGGCTGGACGCCATCACGCCGCAGGGCTACGGCGCCCAGGTCAGCCTGACCATGACCGACGAGTATCCCTACGCCCAGGCCATCGTCATCATCGCGGCGGTGCGGCTGGTGCCCTGAGGCGGCGCCTATCCTTCCTGCCGGAAGGCATCGGCAATGCGCCGCATCCGCCCGGCCCCGTCCACCAGCACCACGTCGAACCGCACGCCGGCCGCGCCATGGCCGGGGTTCGCCGCCATCCAGGCCTCCGCCGCCGCCAGCAGGCGGGCGCGCTGGCGGGGGCCGAGCGCCAGGGCGGCGCCCGCCAGCTCCGCCCGCGCCTTCACCTCGATGAAGGCCAGCAGCCCCTCCCGCTCGGCGACGAGGTCGATCTCTCCGGCGGGGCCGCCGCGCGCGCCCCGGAGGCGGCGCGCCAGCACCGCCCAGCCCGCCGCCTCAAGCCGGGCGGCCACGGCTTCCTCCGCCTGCTGGCCGCGCATCGTGGCGGCGGCGCGTGTCTCGGGCGTGCGGCGCATCGCGCCACTCTTCACGCAGGCGTGAAACGGCGCAAGCCGGGCTGTGGCCGCGCGCCTTCCGCCCCACATCGGGAAGCATGCAGAGACGCCCCGGCCGGCTGCGCCGCTTCTTCCGTCGCGGCCTGATCGCCGCCGCCCTGATCCTGATCCTGGCCGGCCTCGGCGCGGCCGGGCTGCTCTGGGCCAGCCTGCCCCCGCGCGCGGGGCGCATCGGCCTGCCCGGC
The DNA here is from genome assembly GCF_042651065.1 of Teichococcus aestuarii. Classification (NCBI taxonomy): domain Bacteria; kingdom Pseudomonadati; phylum Pseudomonadota; class Alphaproteobacteria; order Acetobacterales; family Roseomonadaceae; genus Roseomonas; species Teichococcus aestuarii. The sequence goes on along the minus strand of NZ_JBHSCH010000001.1, from coordinate 56,019 downwards.
CTCTCCGCCCCGGTGGAGGTGGTGGAGGATTCGCACGGCATCCCCCGCATCACCGCCCGCACCGAGGCGGACGCGGCGCGCGCGCTGGGCTGGCTGCATGCGCGGGACCGGCTGTTCCAGATGGAGCTGATGCGCCGCAACGCCAGCGGCCGCCTGGCCGAGATCGCCGGCCCGGCGGCGCTGCGGCTGGACCGCTTCCACCGCACCCTCGGGCTCCGCCAGCGCGCCGAGGCCGATTACGACGCCCTGCCGCCCGACACGCGCGCCGTGCTGGAGGCCTATGCCGAGGGGGTGAACGCCTGGATCGGCGCGCGCGGCCGCCTCGCCGCGCCGGAATTCCTGGCGCTCGGCGTGCCGGAGCCGTGGCAGCCGGCGCATTCGCTGCTCTGGGCCAAGACCATGGGGCTGTGGCTTTCCAACAACTGGCGCACGGAGCTGGACCGCGCCCGCCTCGCCGCCCTGCTGCCGCCCGCGCGGCTGGCCGAGTTGTGGCCGGCCGATGACAGCCCCGGCCGCCCCGATGGCGCGGCGGAGCGGCAGGCGGCGCTGGAGCCGGGATTGCTGGAGCCGGGGCGGATGGCGCGCCTCGCCGCCGCCCTGCCGCGCTTCCCCGAGGATGCGCCGCTGCCCAATGTCGCCTCCAACGCCTGGGCGCTGGCGCCCGCCCGCTCGGCCAGTGGCGGCGCGCTGCTGGCGTCCGACCCGCATCTCGGCTTCCAGGCGCCGATCCTGTGGTATCTGGCGCGGATCGAGCTGCCGGGCGGCCGCTTCCTGGCGGGCGCCACCGCGCCGGGGGTGCCCTTCATGGTGATCGGCCGCAACGAGAGCCTGGCCTGGGGCTTCACCACCACCCATTCCGACACGCAGGACCTGTTCATCGAGCGCCTCTCCGGCGCCGAGGGCTACGAGACGCCGGACGGCCCCCGCCCCTTCGCCGTGCGGGAGGAGCGCATCGCCATCCGCGGCCAGGAGGAGCAGGTGCTGCGGGTGCGCGAGACGCGGCACGGCCCGGTGATCTCCGACCTGGAGGGCAGCCCGGCGGACGGCACGGTGCTCGCGGTGCAAATGGCCAATCTGGAGCCGGGCGACAGCGCCGCCGCCGGGCTGCTGGCGCTGAACCGCGCGGGCGACCTCGCCACGGCGCGGGCGGCGGCCGCCCGCATCACCGCGCCGCCGCAGAACCTGATGGTGGCGGAGGCGGCGGGCGGCATCGCCATGTACCTCACCGGCCGCACGCCGCTGCGCCGCGCGGGCGATGGCAGCCTGCCCGCGCCCGGCTGGGATGGCAGCCATGACTGGGCCGGCTTCCTGCCCTTCGACGCGCTGCCCCATGCCGAGCGCCCCGCCGGCGGCGCACTGGTGAACGCCAACAACCGCGTGCAGCCGGAGGGCGCGGAGCCCTATCTCGGCCGCGACTGGCATGGCGACTGGCGCTTCCGCCGCATCCACGGCCTGCTGGCGCAGCGCGGGCGCCACACGCCGCAGGACCAGGCGGCGATCCAGCAGGATGCCACCAGCCTGTTCGCGCGGGAGGTGCTGCCGGTGCTGCTGGCCCTGCCCCGCCCCGGCGGCCCGGCCGGCGTGGCGCGCGACCTGCTGCTGGGCTGGGAGGGCGAGATGGCGGTGGACCGGCCGCAGCCGCTCATCTTCAACGCCTGGTGGAAGCTGGCCACCCGCATGGCGCTGGCGCATGGCGGCGTGCCGGAGGGCGGCTGGCCGCCCACGGCGGAGTTCCTGCGCTTCGTGCTGCACCCGGACGGGCGCGGCGCGCACTGGTGCCGCCCCGCCGCCGAAGCTGGCGCGCCCCGCCCGGCCCCGGAATTCGCCCCCGGCGGCGCCTGTGCCGCGCTCGCCGCCGCCGCGCTGACCGAGGCGGTGGAGGCGCTGGTGGCGCGCTTCGGCCCGGACCCCGCGGCCTGGCGCTGGGGGGATGCGCATGAAGTGCGGTTCGAGCACCCGCTGCTGCGCTTCCTCCCCGGCCTCGGCGGCTGGACGGCCATCGCCCTGCCCACGCCGGGCGATGGCGAGACGGTCAACCGCGGCGGCATGGATGGCGGCTTCCGCCACGTGCACGGCCCCGGCCTGCGCGCCGTGTTCGACCTCGCCACGCCCGACGGCGCCTGGGCGGTGATCGCCACCGGGCAGTCGGGCCACCCGCTCTCCCGCCACTGGGGAGACCAGGCGCCGCTCTGGGCGGGACAGGGCGCGGAAGGGGCGCGGCTGCTGCGCCTCGGCGCCGTGCCGGAGCAGGCGGGCGGCCAGTTCACCCTGGTGCCCGGCGGGGCCACGGGCGAATGAGGCGGCGGAAGGTGCGCATCCACCGTTGCATCGTGGCGCGCGGGCAGGGAAAGTAGGGGAACAGATGCTGCACCGCTCCACCCGCCGCCCGCAATTCTTCTACACCACCGCGCCGCTGCCCTGCCCTTACCTGGCCGGCCGGCTGGAACGGAAGATCGTGACCGAGCTGACCGGCCCCGATGCCGAGCCGCTGCACGACCGGCTTTCGCGCGCCGGCTTCCGCCGCAGCCACAACATCGCCTATTCGCCGGTCTGCCCGGGCTGCCAGGCCTGTATTCCCATCCGCATCGACGCCGCCGGCTTCCGGCCGGACCGCACGCAGCGCCGCGTCGCCCGCGCCAATGAGGGGGTGCAGGGCAGCCCCGCCCCGGCGCGCGCCACGGCCGAGCAGTTCTCGCTGTTCCAGCGCTACCAGCGCAGCCGCCACCAGGATGGCGACATGGCGGCGATGGGCTTCTACGACTACCGCGCCATGGTGGAGGACACGCCGATCACCACCGGGCTGGTGGAGTTCCGCGACGCCGATGGCCGGCTGCTCGGCGGCTGCCTGACCGACTGGCTGAGCGACGGGCTGTCGGCCGTCTACTCCTTCTACGAGCCGGAGCTGGAGAAGCGTTCGCTCGGCACCTTCATCATCCTGTGGCTGGTGCGGCGGGCGGTGGAGCTGGGGCTGCCCTACGTCTATCTCGGCTACTGGGTGCCGCAGAGCCGCAAGATGACCTACAAGGCGCGCTTCCACCCCAGCGAGATCCTGGCCGGCGGCACCTGGCGCCCGCTGCCGCGCGGCGGCATGCCGGAGGCGGGCACCGCCACCCTGGCCACCGCCGCCACGCCCTGAGCCACACTCCCCCGGGCCACGCTCCCCTGGGCCACGTCCCGAGCCGCGCTGGGAGGGGTGGTGGCGCGCCCTCCCCACCTCGCCTATAAGCGCGGGGGCCCCTCAGGGCCCGGCGTTCTGCTCATGGCCCTGTTCACGGAAAGACAAAGCTTGGATTCCTTCGCGCCATGACCGGGACCCGCCATCATCTCATCCTTGGCGGCTGCGGCTTCATCGGCCGCCATGTGGCGCTGCTCCTGGCCGAGGCCGGGGAGACGGTCATGCTCTGCGACAGGGCGCCGCTCTCCGTCACCTACCCCGAGGCGGTCCGCCACCGCATCGGCCACTGCACCGCCGACCTGGCCACCGCCGACTGGGACGCCATGCTCGAAGGCGTGGCGGTGGTGCACCATTATGTCTGGGCCTCGCTGCCGGCCAGCGCCAATGCCGACCCTGCCCGCGACCTCGCCCTGAACACCACCCCCACCCTCGCCCTGCTCGAGGCCATGCGCCGGCGGGGCAAGGCGGCGCCGCGGCTGGTCTTCTCCTCCTCCGGTGGCACGGTCTATGGCCGGCTGCGCCAGGTTCCGGTGCCGGAGGAGCACACCCTCGCGCCGATCACCGCCTATGGCGCCGGCAAGGCGGCGGTGGAGCTGTATCTCGGCCTCTACCGCGCCCTTTACGGGCTGGATTGCCGGGTGGCGCGGCTCGCCAATCCCTTCGGCGCCGGGCAGGACCTCGCGCGCGGCCAGGGCGCCGCCACCACCTTCCTGCACCATGCCCTCACCGGCCAGCCCATCACCATCTGGGGCGATGGCGAGGTGGTGCGCGACTTCATCCACATCGCCGACGCGGCGGCCGGCATGGCGGCGCTGGCCACCTGCCCCGAGGTCGGGGAGAACTGGGTCGTCAACATCGGCAGCGGCCAGGGCACCAGCCTCAACACCATCATCGCGGAGCTGGAGGCGCGCCTCGGCCGCCGCCTGGCCGTGCGGCGCGAGCCCGGCAGGGCCTTCGACGTGCCGGTCAGCGTGCTGGACATCCGCCGGGCGCGCGACGTGCTGGGCTGGGCGCCCCGCCTGTCCTTCGCCGAGGGCATGAGCCGGACCCTGAGCGACCTGGCCGGCGCGGCCACGCTCTCGACCATGGGCTGAGATAGGCGACGCGGCCCGCCCGGCCGCGTCATGCGGGCAGCAGAACAGCGGAAGGGAGACCAAGCGCGTGGGTGAGATCTTCGAACGGGTGATGCCCGCGGCGCCTCTGGAGTGGACGGGCGAGCGTCTGACCACCGCCACCTCCGGGCAGGTCGAGATCGAGCACCTGCACCGCTACTTCCTGGCGCGCAGCCTGTGCCGCGGCCTGGACGTGCTGGATGTGGCCGCGGGCGAAGGCTATGGCTCCGCCCTGCTGGCGCAGGCGGCGCGCTCCGTGCTGGGCGTGGAGCTTTCGGCCCAGGCGGTGGAGCACGCGGCGCGGGCCTACCCCGCCGCGAACCTGCGCTACCAGCAGGGCGACGCGCGCCGCCTGCCGGCGGCCGATGCCAGCGTCGATGCCGTGGTCTCCTTCGAGACGCTCGAGCATTTCTACGAGCACGACCAGTTCATGGCGGAGGTGCGCCGGGTGCTGCGCCCCGGCGGGCGCCTCATCATCTCCTCCCCCGAGCGGGACGTGTATTCGCCGCCCGGCAGCGCGGCCAACCCCTACCATGTGAACGAGCTGTCCCGCCCGGAATTCGAGGCGCTGCTGCGCCGCTTCTTCCCGCGGGTGCATCTCCTCGCGCAGCGGCCGATGATGGGCTCCGCCCTGGTGGCGGATGACGGCACCGGCCCGGCCCGCACCCTGACCTTCGAGAAGCGCGGCCCGGCGCATTACGAGGCCAGCGGCGCCCTGCCCCGCCCCCCCTACCTCATCGCCGTCGCCTCCGATTCGGCGGTGGATGACGTGCCGAACTCGCTCTTCATCGAGACCAGCGAGATCCAGGGCCTGGTGCAGGCGAGCACGCTCCCCCCCGTGGGCGAGATCCCGGAGGCGACGCGGCGGGAGCTCGCGGCCTATGCCACGCAGGCCGCCATCTACGAGGAGAATGCCCGGAACAACGTCGCCACCATCGCCCGCCTGCAGGACGAGCTGAGCGCGGCGCGGGAGGAGATCGGCCTGCTCCACGGCCAAGCGGAAGGGCTGCAAGGGGAGATGGAGCGGCTGCGGCGCCAGCACGCGGCGCTGCGGCAGGCCTTCCGGCGGCGCCCGCCGCGCGGCGCGGTGCCGGCCGGCAACACCGGCGCCACGGAAGCCGAGATGGCCGAGCTGGAGCGCCTGCGGCTGGAGGCGGCCGAGCGGGCACGGCAGGATGCGCAGGAGGCCGAGATGCGCGCGCAGCGGATCGCCCGGCTGCACCGCCTGGGGGTGCTGCATCTGGCCCGCCTGGTGCCACGGCCGCTGCGGCACAGGCTGCGCGACCGCCTCGTCGGGCAGGGCCGCCCGTGAGCGCGGCGCTGGACCCCGCCGCCTCGCCGTCCAGCGCCGAGGATGCCGCGCTGCTGCGCGAATCCGGCGTGCTGGACGAGCTGTTCTACCGCGCCGAGGCCGACCTGCCGGAGATGGCGGACGCCGCCGGCCACTACCTGAGCACCGGCTGGCGACTGGGGCTGGAACCCGGCCCCGGCTTCTCCAGCGATTTCCTGCGGCCCTACTACAGCGCGTCCGGCCACGATGGCCCGCCCGGCCTGGTCTGGGCCGAGCTGTCGCTGATGACGCCGAGCCCCCTGCCGCGCAACCCGGCCGAGGCCCAGGTGCTCGCCGACCGCATCCGCGCCGGCGCGGTGTTCGACGAGGCGGCCTATGGCCGCCAGCTGCCCGCGGGCCTGGACCCAGTGACGCATTACGTGCTGATCGGGGAGCTGCTGGGCTGGCAGCCGGGCGACAGCTTCGACCCCGTCTTCTACCTGGAAAGCAACCCGGACCTCGCGGCCGCGGGCGTGCATCCGCTGCTGCACTACATCGAGCACGGCCAGCGCGAAGGCCGCCCCGCCCGCCCGGTGGTGAACCGCCTCAGCTTCCCGCCCCTGCCGGAAGACGGGCGGCCGGTGATGCTGTTCATCTCGCATGACGGCTCGCGCACCGGCGCGCCGGTGCTGGGCTGGAACCTGATCCGCCGCCTCTCCCGGGACTACCGCATCGTCTGCCTGATGATGCATGGCGGCGAGCTGGAGGCCGATTTCGCCCGCATGGCCAGCGTCGTCATCGGCCCGCTGGTCTGGGAGGAATGGAAGGCGGCCGAGATGCAGCGCATCGCCGAGCGGCTGGTGGCGCTGTACCAGCCGCTCTACGCGGTGGCCAACAGCATCGAGACGCACCTGATGGTGCCGCCCCTGACGCGGCTCGGCGTGCCCGTGGTGGCGCTGGTGCACGAATTCGCCACCTACACCCGGCCGCTGCGGCGGATGCGCGACATCTACGACCATGCCGAGCACGTGGTGTTCCCGGCGCAGGTCGTCGCCCGCTCCTCCTTCGAGGCCTTCCCCGAGCTGCGCGAGCGGCGCGGCGTGCACATCATGCCGCAGGGCCGCTCCGACCCCACCATGCCCGCGGGCGAGGCCGAGCCCCTGTCGGAGCGGCAGCGGGCCATCCTGCGCCCGCCCGGCATGGAGGACGCCTTCCTGGTGCTGGGGGCCGGCTTCGTGCACATCCGCAAGGGGGTGGACCTGTTCATCGCCGCCGCCGCCACCGCCCGGCGGCTGCGGCCCGACCTGAAGCTGCGCTTCGTCTGGATCGGCCATGGCTATGACCCGGAGAAGGACAACACCTACTCCTCCTACCTGGCCGAGCAGATCGCGCAGTCGGATCTGGGGGACAGCTTCGCCTTCATGGACGCCGTGAGCGACCTGGAGCCGGTCTATGCCGCCACCGACGCCTTCTTCATGTGCTCGCGGCTCGACCCGCAGCCGAATGTGGGCATCGACGCCGTCACCCGCGGCATTCCGACGGTCTGCTTCGCCGGCGCCTGCGGCACGGCCGAGATCCTGGCCTCCGACCCGGACATCGCCTGGATGGTGGTGCCGCATCTCGATGCCCATGCCGCCGCGCAGGCGCTCTGCCGGCTGGCGGAGGACCCGGCGCTGCGGGCGGCCAGCCGCGAGCAGGTCGCCCGCGTCGGCGCCCGGGCCTACGACATGGACGCCTATGTGCGGCAGATCGACGCCTGGGGCCGCGCCGCCGCCGACCCGGCCCGCCGCGCGCGGACCGACCGGCTGATCGATTCCGGCCTGGTCGATCCGGACATGGCCTTCGCCCCCGGCACCGCGCCGGAGGAGCCGGGCGCGGCCGAGCGGCTGGCCGTGCGGCAATGGGCGCTGTGGTCCGGCATCCGGGAGGCCTCGCCCACGCCGCTGCTGCGGCGGCCCTTCGCCGGCTTCCAGCCGCAGGTCTATGCCCGCGCCCACGGGCTGGATGGCCCGCAGGCCGAGGCGGAGCCGGTGACGCACTGGCTGGAGCAGGGCCGCCCCGCCGGCCCCTGGCTGCGCGAGGTGTTCTCGCCCGCCAGCCCGCCGCCCGCGCCGGGGGCGGCCCCGCGCATGGCGCTGCAGGCGCATTTCCACTACACCGACATGGCACCGGAGCTGGCCAGCCGCCTCGCCGCCAACCGCAACGCCTGCGACCTGCTGCTGTCCACCGACAGCGAGGGCAAGGCCGCCACGCTGCGGCATGCCTTCCGCCACCACCATGGCGCCGTGACGGTGCGGCTGGTGCCGAACCGCGGCCGCGACATCGGCCCCTTCCTCACCGGCTTCGCGCGGGAGATCGCCGAAGGCGGCTACGACGTGGTGGGGCATGTGCACGGCAAGAAGAGCATCTCGGTCGATACGACGCTGGGGCGCGTCTGGTGCGATTTCCTGTGGGAGAATCTGGTGGGCGGCGAGCACGCCATGCTCGACCTCGCCGCCGCGGCCTTCGCCGCGCGTCCGGCGCTGGGCCTGCTGATGGCGGAGGACCCGCACATCGTCGGCTGGGACGGCAACCGGGCGGTGGCCGAGGCGCTGGCGTCGCGGATGGGCCTGCCGCAGCCGCTGGACGAGGCCTTCGACTTCCCGCTCGGCACCATGTTCTGGGCCCGCCCCGCGGCGCTGCGGCCGCTGCTGGCCCTGGATCTGGGCTGGGAGGACTATCCGGAGGAGCCGCTGCCCTATGACGGCACCATGCTGCACGCGCTGGAGCGGCTGATGCCTTTCGTGGCGCGGCATGCGGGCTTCACCGTCGGCGGGCTGCGCGCGCCGGGCACCAGCTGGTAGGGAGAGGCCGGGCATGACCTTCTGCGCCATCTGCGGCGGAACCGCCTTCGAGGACCGGCCGGTGCTGTGGCCCGGCCTGATCGCGGAGTGGGAGCTGTCGGCCGAGGAGGCCGCCTATATCGACCGGCAGCAGGGCCGCACCTGCCTCGCCTGCGGCGGCAATCTGCGCGCCATGGCGCTGGCGCGCGCCCTGCTCGCGGCCTGGGAAGGCGGGCCGGTGCTGGCCCGCTTCGCCACCAGCCGCGCCGCGCGCCGGCTGCGGGTGCTGGATCTGAACGGCGCCGCCGGCCTGGGCGAGGCGTTGAAGCCCATGCCCGGCTACCGCCTCGCCACCTATCCGCAGGAGGACATGCAGGCGCTGAGCTTCGCCGATGCGAGCTTCGACGCCGTGCTGCATTCCGACACGCTGGAGCATGTGCCGGACCCGGCGGCCGCGCTGCGCGAATGCCACCGCGTGCTGCGGCCGGGCGGCACGCTGGCCTACACGGTGCCGATCATCGTCGGGCGGATGAGTCGCAGCCGGGCCGGGCTGCCTCCCAGCTACCATGGCGACCCGGCGCAGAGCGGCGAGGACTGGCGGGTGCAGACCGAATACGGCGCCGATGCCTGGCGCGGCGTGATCGAGGCGGGCTTCGATTCGGTCACGCTGAACGCGGTGGAGTTCCCCGCCGCCCTGGCCCTCAGCGCGCGCCGCGCCGGGGGCGAGGCGCCGCGCCGGGGCTGGCTGTCCCGCTGGCGCTGAGCGGGGCGGCGAACTCTTCCGGGAATCGTTCCGGGATTCAGGGGCCTGAAGACCCTTCCCCGGTTTCATCCGCGAGGGGACCTGCCGGATAGGGCCAGTGGCCCAGCCACAGCGTCTCCGCCACGCTGCCCGCCCCCGCCGCCAGCATGGCCAGCCGGTCGAAGCCGAGCGCGATGCCGGCGGTGGGCGGCATGCCCTGCGCCAGGGCGGCCAGGAAATCCCCGTCCACGGGCCAGCCCTCGCCATACAGGCGCTGGCGCTCGGCCACGTCGCGGGCGAAGCGGGTGGCCTGCTCCGCCGCATCCGTCAGCTCGTCGAAGGCATTGGCCAGTTCGATGCCGGCCATGAACAGCTCGAAGCGCAGCGCCACGCGCGGATCGGCCGGGTCGCGCCGGGCCAGCGCCGCCTGGGGCGCCGGCCAGTGGGTGAGGAAGGTGGCCCGCACCCGGCCCAGCGCCGGCTCCACCCGCTCCAGCAGGATGCGGAAGAACAGATCCTCCCAGTTCTCGGCCGGCCGCGGCGTGAAGCCGGCGGCGCGGGCGGCCGCGTGCAGCGCCGCCGTGTCGCCCTCCCCCGCCGCGTCCAGCGTGGCCAGGATGTCGAGGCCGCCGGCATGGCGGGCGAAGGCCTCGGCCACGGTGAGCCGCTCGAAGGGCGCCGCCAGGTCGGTCTCCACGCCGCCGAAGGCCACGCGCGGCGGCAGCACGGCGCGGCAGAATTCCTCCGTCTCGTCCATCAGCCCCGCCAGCGTGGCGCCGGGGCGGTACCATTCCAGCATGGTGAATTCGGGCGCGTGGCGCGGGCTGACCTCGCCATTGCGCCACACCCGCGCGATCTCGAACACCGGCCCGCAGCCCGCCACCAGCAGCCGCTTGATCGCCAGCTCCGGCGAGGTGCGCAGCCAGAGCGGGAAGCCGCCCTCACCCAGTATCGGGCGGAACTCGCTGCGGAAGGCGGCGAGGTGCACCTCCATCCCCGGCGCCGGCACCAGAGCGGGGGTCTCCACCTCGGTGTAGCCGCGCGCGGCGAAGAAGGCGCGGGTCTCGGCGGCGAGGCGGGCACGGCGGCGCAGCGCCGGCAGGCGGCGGGCCAGGCTCTCGGGGTGCCACACGGGCAGGGAAGGCTGGGTTGCGGGATCGGGCATTGCGGCGCTGCGGCCTCCGGGCGTAAGGCGCGCGCACCATGCCCGACGGTTCCCCGCCTTTGAAGCCCCGCACCCTGCGCGACGCCGCCGCCCTGGTGGAAGCCGGGCTGGTGCCGCCCGATCTGGCGCCCGGGCTGGAGCGGCTGGCCGAGACCTACGCCATCGCCCTCACCCCGGCGGTGCAGGCGCTGATCGACCGCGCCGACCCGGCCGACCCCATCGCCCGGCAATATGTGCCCGACATCGCCGAGCTGACCACCCTTCCCGAGGAGCGCAGCGATCCGACCAGCGACGCCCCCTTCACCCCGGTGAAGGGCGTGGTGCACCGCTACCCGGACCGCGCCCTGCTGAAGCCGCTGCTGGCCTGCCCCGTCTATTGCCGCTTCTGCTTCCGGCGCGAGGTGGTGGGGCCGGATGGCGGGCTGCTCTCGGAGGCGGAGCTGGAGGCGGCGCTGGACTGGTTCGCCGCCACCCCGACCGTGCGCGAGGCGATCCTGACCGGCGGCGACCCGCTGATGCTCTCGCCCCGGCGCCTCGCGCACATCCTGGCGCGGCTCTCGGCCATTCCGCATCTGGACATCATCCGGCTGCACTCGCGCGTGCCCGTCTCGGCGCCGGAGCGGGTGACGCCCGCCCTGGCCGAGGCCCTGGCGGGCACCGAGAAGGCGCTGTTCCTCTGCGTGCACGCCAACCACGCGCGGGAGTTCGCCGCTCCCGCGCGGGCGGCGCTGCGGGTGCTGCGCCGCGCCGGCGTGGCGCTGCTCGGCCAGAGCGTGCTGCTGCGCGGGGTGAACGACAGCCCCGAGGCGCTGGCGGCATTGTTCCGCGCCATGCTGGCCGCGCAGGTGAAGCCCTACTACCTGCACCAGCTGGATCGCGCCCCCGGCACGGCGCGCTTCGAGGTGCCGGTCGCGGAGGGCCGCGCCATCCTGCGGGCGCTGCGGGGGCGGCTCACCGGGTTGGCCTGGCCGGCCTATGTGCTGGACCTGCCGGGCGGCGCCGGCAAGGCGCCGCTGGGGCCGGATTTCGCCACCGCCGACGGGGCGGACTGGCTCGTGGAAGGCCCGCTCGACCACCAGCCGCACCGCCACCCCGGGCGCGCGGGCGCCCCGGCGGCGGGGCAGGCCGCAGCGCCTCCCCCGGGCCGCGGCGGAGGGGGCCGGCCCTAGTCGGCCGCCGGGGTGCTGTCCTCCTCCTCCCCGGCCAGCACGGCGCGCAGTTCCTCCATCGCCTCCGGCGCCAGCTCCGCCAGGCGGCGCAGGCCGAGAGGGGTGGGCTCGATCAGCCGCACCCGGCTGTCCTCCGGCGCCGGGCGCTGCATCAGGTAGCCAAGCTCCACCCCGTCGGCCACGGCACGGGAGAGGGTGGCCATGCTCAGCGCCCCGGAGCTCAGGGCATAGAGATCCTTCTGCGTCAGCCGCGTGCCGCGCTGGGCGGCCCGCACCGCCTCCATGAAGCACCAGATCCGCTCCATCCCGCGCACCGCCGGCAGCCGGCTGGAGCCCAGCAGCGCGAACTGCCGGCGCATCACGGCGGTATGCGCCGCGACCATGGCGCGGCTGGCGGTTTCCTCCCCCATGGCAGCTTTTCCTTTTCGTGGGACGGCAAGGCGCTAACCTGCCGCCATGGCACTCGTTCTCTCCATCCTCGACCAGTCCACCATCGCCTCCGGCCGCGGCGCCGACGCGGCGATCCGCGAGACCCTGGCCATGGCGCAGCATGCCGATGCGCTGGGCTACGCCCGCTACTGGCTGGCGGAGCACCATAACAGCCGCAGCCATGCCGGCGCCGCACCCGAGATCTTGATCGCCGCCATCGCCGCCACCACGCGGCGCATCCGCGTCGGCTCGGCGGGGGTGATGCTGCCGCATTATTCCTCGCTGAAGGTGGCCGAGCAGTTCCGCGTGCTGGAGGCGATCGCGCCGGGGCGGATCGACCTCGGGGTGGGGCGCGCGCCGGGCAGCGACGGGCGCACCGCCTATGCGCTGAACCCGGCTGCCGCGCAGGGGTTGCTGGGCCAGGGCGACCGCTTTCCGGCCCAGGTGCAGGAATTGCTGGGCTGGCTCGGCGAGGGGCTGCCGGTGAACCACCCCTTCCGCGACGTCCACGCCCAGCCCGAGGTGCCGACGCGGCCGGAGCTGTGGATGCTGGGCAGCTCCGACTACGGCGCCCAGCTCGCCGCCTATTTCGGCCTGCCCTACTGCTTCGCGCATTTCATCACCGATGGCGCGGGGGCAGAGCAGGCGCTGTCGCTCTACCGCCAGGGCTTCCGCGCCGAGGCGGGGCGGCTGCCGGCGCCTCGCGCGGCGATCGCCGTCTTCGCCCTCTGCGCCGCCACGGAGGCGGAGGCGGCGCGGCTGTTCTCCTCCCGCGCGCTGTGGCGCCTCTCGCGGGACCGCGGCATCTACCCGCCCCTGCCGACGCCCGAGGAGGCCGCGGCGCACCCCTACACCGAGGCGGAGCGGGAGAAGCTGGCGCGGATGCAGGCGCGGGCCATCATCGGCACGCCGCAGCAGGTGAAGGCGCGGCTGGAGGCGCTGGCGGCCGAACTCGGCGCGGAGGAGGTGGCGGTGCTGACACCGGTGCACGACCCGGCGGCGCGGCGCGAATCCCTCAGCCTGCTGGCCGGTGCCTTCGGCCTGGCAGCGGGCGCTCCGGGCGGCGCCGGGGCGGCCGGCGCCCTCCGCCCGACTCCCGCCCTTCCTTGACAGCGCCCCCCGCGCCGCGCTCTACCCCCCTCCTGGGTCGCGGCGGCTGGCGCGGCGTACCGAAGCAGGGCCTCGCGCACACCATCCGATGACGAAGAAAACCGGCGGCTGGCTCGAAAGCATCAAGACCGTGGTCTATGCCGGGCTTATCGCCGTCGGCATCCGGACCGTCGCCTTCGAGCCCTTCAACATTCCCTCGGGCAGCATGATCCCCACCCTGTTGGTGGGCGACTACCTGTTCGTCTCGAAATACGCCTATGGCTATTCGCGGCACTCCATGCCGTTCAGCCCGGAGCTGTTCCAGGGCCGCATCTTCGGCTCGCTGCCGGCGCGCGGCGACGTGGCGGTGTTCAAGTACCCGCGCGACAACAGCACGGACTACATCAAGCGCATCGTCGGCCTGCCCGGCGACCGGATCCAGGTGCGCGGCGGCCGGCTGTTCCTGAACGGACAGGAAGTGCCGCGCGAGGGGCTCGGCCTCTACACGGTGGAGGGCGACGGCCCGCGCATGACGGTGCGCCGCTACCGCGAGACGCTGCCCGCCGCCGGCGGCGGCGCGCCCGTGCGGCACGAGATCCTGGAAGCCTCGGATGACGGGCAGTACGACAACACCACCGAATACGTGGTGCCGGCCGGCCATGTCTTCGCCATGGGCGACAACCGCGACAACAGCCTCGACAGCCGCGAGATGAACGCGGTGGGCTTCGTGCCGGTGGAGAACCTGGTGGGCCGCGCCGAGATGATCTTCTTCTCGGTCGATGGCACGGCGGCGTGGTGGGAAGTCTGGGCCTGGCCCTTCGCGGTGCGCTGGGACCGCATCTTCTCGGGCGTGCGGTGAGGGAGCGGGCGGCATGAGCAAGGCCGGTCCCGCCCTGCCGGACGGGGCGGCCTTCCTGTCCCGCATCGGCCACAGCTTCAACGATCCGGGGCTGCTCTCGCACGCCCTCACCCACCGCTCCGCTGCCGATCCCAGGCGCGGCATGCTCGATTCCAACGAGCGGCTGGAATTCCTGGGCGACCGCGTGCTGGCGCTGGTGATGGCCGAATGGCTGGCCGAGCGCTTCCCCGAGGAGCGCGAGGGGGCGCTCGGCAAGCGCCTCTCCGTGCTGGTCGCGGCCGAGACGCTGGCCAAGGTGGGCGAGGCGATCGGCCTGCCCGCCGCGCTGCGCATCCCCCCCGCCGAGGGGCGCACGGGCCTGCGCGGCCGCTTCACCGTCATCGCCGACGCGACCGAGGCGCTGATCGGCGCCCTCTATCTCGATGCCGGGCTGGAGGTGGCGCGCGGCTTCATCCGCCGCGAATGGGGCGCCTTCATGGAAGCCGACCCGACCCCGCCCATGTCGGCCAAGAGCCGGCTGCAGGAATACACGCTGGGGCGCGCCGAGGGCCTCCCCGAATACCGGCTGGTTTCCACCACCGGGCCGTCCCATATGCCGGTCTTCGTCGTGGCCGTCCGCGCCGCCGGGCGCGAGGCGGAGGGACAGGGCGAATCCAAGCGCGCGGCCGAGCAGGCGGCGGCCGAGGCCTGGCTGGCAGGACGCAACAAGACATGACCGACGACACACCGCCCAACGACACCCCGAACACCCCCCCGCCCGCCGCCGGAACACCGGAGGCGCCGACGCGCTGCGGCCTTGTCGCCGTGGTGGGCGCGCCGAATGCCGGCAAGTCCACCCTGGTGAACCGGCTGGCCGGCAGCAAGGTGAGCATCGTCTCGCCGAAGCCGCAGACCACCCGCTTCCGCATCCGCGCCGTGGTGATGCAGGACCGCACGCAGATCGTGCTGACCGACACGCCGGGCATCTTCGCACCCCGCCGGCGGCTCGACCGCGCCATGGTCGCCGCCGCCTGGGAAGGCGCGCAGGACGCCGATGTGGCGCTGCTGATCGTCGATGCGCGCGCCGGCATGACGGAGGCGGTGGAATCCATCATCTCCGTCCTCAAGCGCAGCAAGGTGCCGATCTGGCTGGTGCTGAACAAGTCCGACCTGATCGACACCAAGCGGCTGCTGCCGCTGACCGCCACGCTGAACGAGCAGCTCTCCTTCGAGGAGACCTTCATGATCAGCGCCGAGAAGGGCGACGGGCTGGACCGGCTGATGACGGCGCTGGCCGTCCGCCTGCCCTACGGCCCCTGGCTGTTCCCGGAGGACGAGCTCTCCGACCTGCCGGAGCGGATGCTGGCCGCCGAGATCGTGCGCGAGCAGATCCTGCGGCAGACGCATGAGGAGGTGCCGCACCACGCCACGGTGGAGACCGAGCAGTGGCAGGAGCGGCGCGACGGCTCGGTGCGGATCGACTGCACCATCTATGTCGGCCGCGCCACGCAGAAGGCGATCCTGATCGGCGATGGCGGCTCCAAGGTGAAGGAGATCGGCCGCCGGGCGCGCGCCGAGCTGGAGAAGCTGCTGGAGCGCCGCGTCCACCTGTTCCTCAACGTCAAGGAACGCCAGGGCTGGGACGAGGAGCGCGCCCGGCTGCGCGCCATCGGCCTGGACGACGCGGGCTAGGGGCCGGGGTGTTGAGCCGGCGATCCACGCTTCCGGCGATCGCGGCCTGAGCCCATGGAGTGGCAGGCCCCCGCCATCGTGCTGGAGGCCCGCCCGCATGGCGAGGGCGGCGCCGTCGTCGGCGTGCTGACCGAGGCGCAGGGGCGGCACCTGGGGCTGGCCAAGGGCGGCGCCTCCCGCGCCCAGGCGGGGCTGTGGCAGCCGGGCAACCTGGTCGAGGTGCGCTGGGTGGCGCGGCTCTCCGAGCAGCTCGGCGCCTTCAGCGGCGAGATGGTGCACCCCACCGCCGCCCTGGCGCTGGACGACCCCCTCGCCCTCGCCCTGCTCAACTCCGCCTGTGCCCTCGCCGCCGACGCGCTGCCGGAGCGCGAGGCACAGCCGCGCGTCTTCTCCGGCCTGCTGGCGCTGATGGCCAATCTCGGGCGCGGCGCCCCGGCCCTGCTGGCCGACTACATACGCTGGGAGGCGCTGCTGCTGGAGGCGCTGGGCTATGGGCTGGACCTTTCCGCCTGCGCCGTCACCGGCACGGCCGGGCACCTCACCCATGTCTCCCCCCGCAGCGGCCGGGCGGTGAGCGCCGAGGCTGCCGCGCCCTATGCCGGGCGGCTTCTGCCGCTGCCGCTGTTCCTGCAGGGCGGGCAGGCCGAGGCGGACCCGGCCGAATGGCTCGCCGGGCTGCGGCTGACCGGGCACTTCCTGACGCGCGACGCCTTCGGCAGCCGCCACCGCCCCGTGCCGGCGGCGCGGGAATGGCTGGAGACGCGCATCCAGGCCCTGCTGCCACCGCCGCCCGAGGCTCCCGCCGATGCCTGACCCCACTATGTCAGACCCGGTGCTGCCCGACCTGCTGGCGCCCGGGCTGCGGCTGGTGTTCTGCGGCTCGGCGCCCGGCCTCGTCTCGGCGGCGCGCGGCGCCTACTACGCGCATCCGGGCAACCGCTTCTGGGGCATCCTGCACCAGGCGGGGCTGACGCCGCGGCGGCTGGCGCCGGCCGAGTATCCGGAGCTCCTGCGTCACGGCATCGGCCTGACCGACATGGCCAAGCACGCCGCCGGCAATGACGACCAGCTCCCCCCCGGCGCCTACGACCCGGCGGGCTTCGCCGCCCGCATCCGCGCGGTGCGGCCGCAGGCGGTGGCCTTCACCGCCAAGGCGCCGGCCGCCGCCTTCCTCGGCCGCCGCACCGGCGCCATCCCCTATGGCCGCGTGGAGGGGCCGGCGGATTTCCCGCCCGTCTGGGTGATGCCCTCCACCTCCGGCCAGGCCAGCCGCTTCTGGGATGCGCGGCCCTGGCTGGCGCTGGGCCAGTGGTTCCACGCCCGCCCCTGAAAGCTTCCCCGCGCCCCGGAGCCGCCGCCATGTCCGAATCCCCGAAGCCGGAGTTCCGCGAGGCCGCCGCGCGCTGGTTCGGCGCCGGCGAGGCGCTGGGCGAGGCCGAGCACCGCGCGCTGAGCCGCGCGCTGGAGCGCCGCCCGCTCAGCCACGACACCAACGAGGCCTTCTCCGAGAAGTTGAGCTTCGGCGACCGGGTGGCGGACAAGGTGGCCAGCTTCGGCGGCTCCTGGAGCTTCATCCTGCTCAGCCTGCTGCTGCTGGTGCTCTGGACTGGCGCCAATCTCTGGCTGCTGCGCCAGCCCTTCGACCCCTACCCCTTCGTCTTCCTGAACCTGCTGCTCTCGATGATCGCGGCCTTGCAGGCGCCGATCATCATGATGAGCCAGAACCGGCAATCGGCGAAGGACCGGCTGGTGGCGGCGCATGACTACGAGGTGAACCTGAAGGCCGAGATCGAGATCATGGCCCTGCACGAGAAGCTGGACCGGCTGCGCGCCGAGCAGATGACGGCGCTGCTGGAAAAGCAGGAGCGGCAGATCGAGATGCTGACCCGCCTGCTGGAGGAGAGGCGCATCGCGCCGTGAC
Source organism: Teichococcus aestuarii (assembly GCF_042651065.1). Lineage (NCBI taxonomy): Bacteria > Pseudomonadati > Pseudomonadota > Alphaproteobacteria > Acetobacterales > Roseomonadaceae > Roseomonas > Teichococcus aestuarii. Next base: position 38,595 of record NZ_JBHSCH010000001.1, on the reverse strand, counting down.
AAGGGAAGGATCCAGGGGGCTGCGCCCCCTGGCCCTGCCTCAGACCAGCTTGAGCGCGCTCAGCCCCGTGTAGATGCCAAGCAGCACGATGGCGATGCTGCTGACCACCAGCAGCGCGTTGAACGGACCACTGCCGTAGAGGCGCGGATCGGTCTCGGTGCGGCGGAGGTGCCACACCGCCACCACCACGGCGAGCAGGAAGATGCCGGTGGCGATGCCGCCGATCTGCACCATCAGCACCGGCGAGCGCATGAACAGGTAGGCGGCGCCCCAGATCAGCGGCAGGGCGATGGTGAAGATGCGGATCCAGCGCAGCCGGGCCGCCGTGTCGCGCCATTCCAGCACGCCCATCTCAGCCAGCAGGTTGACGTACATGCGCGACCAGCTCGGCACCGCCGCCCACAGGGTGGAGCCCAGCACCACCACCGCGCCCAGCAGGAACACCGTGCCGGCCCACTGGCCCAGCGTGTCGGTGTACATGCGCGAGAGGGCGGTGATCATCTCGTTGCCCTGCGGCACCACGCCCTGCGGGTTCAGCACCGCGGCGCCCATGATGAAGAAGGCGATGGTGCCGAAGGTGTAGATGACCCAGGAGAGGAAGGCGTCCTTGTACATGACGCTGATCCAGCCCTTGGCGCGGCGCTGCCAGGCCTCGCTGCCGTCATTGGGCCCGACATGGCGGGCATAGCCCTTCTCGATGCACCAGTAGGTGTAGAAGGTCAGCTCGTCGGCGCCGACGCCGGTGATGCCGAACATGGCGATGGCGGCGCCCACCGCCCCCGCCGGGATGGCGAAGGACAGGCCGCTGGCGATGTCGTCCATCGAATAGGCGTAGGGGGTGAAGGGCAGGCCCAGGGCGATGCCGATGGTGATGAAGGAGAAGATCACCACCAGGATGCCGGCGCCGCGCTCGATGCGGCTGTACTTGTTGCTGTAGAGCAGCGCGATGCTGCCCACCGCGACGATGACGGTCCAGATGGTGATCGAGGTGGCGCCCATGGGCGGCCCGGAAAGCGGCAGCAGGATGCTCATGGCCAGGGCCACGCCACCCACCACGCCGCCCATCTGCAGCACCTTGGAGAGCGCCATGAGCGCCCAGAGCAGGTTGATCCAGCTCAGCCGCCCGACATGCGGCCCCACCTTGTTGTAGCCGGTGAGCGCCGGCTGGCCGGTGGAGATGCACCAGCGGGCCAGCTCGATCTGCACCGCCACCTTCACGAAGGTGCTGAAGATGACCATCCACAGCAGCGCGAAGCCCACCGTGGCGCCAAGGGTGGTGGTGACGATCAGCTCGCCCGAGCCGACGATGGAGGCGCTGAGGATCAACCCCGGCCCCAGATGCTTCAGCGAGTGCCTCCAACCGACCGGGGGCTCCATGACCCCGTCCTTGGTGAGGCGATAAGGATCGTCCTCGGCCTCGATGCCGCGTTGTACAATGGCGTCCGCGCTGGCGCTCATTCCTGAATTTCTCCCGAATTCGTTCTTGTTTTTCTTGGGTTGGTCGGCTGCCACTATGGCCGCCGCGCTTCGCCGGCGTCAGCCCCTGCGGGCCCGGTCACACGGCGTTGTGAGGCTTGGCTGTTCGTTCATTTTTTGTTCTATTCCGGCGGGAAGCCCCTGGTGCGACGCGCCCCGCTGCGCTAGCCCCTCCCCGACACATGCGCGTGCCGAGAGTGCTGGAGTACCGCCATGCCCGACGACCTGACCACACTGCCCGAAGGCGGCGCCGTAAGGCCGACCAACCTTTCCGCCGCCCTCTCGGAGCGGTACCTGGCCTATGCCATGTCCACCATCACGGCGCGCTCGCTGCCGGATGTGCGGGACGGGCTGAAGCCGGTGCACCGGCGGCTGCTCTGGGCCATGCACCAGCTGCGGCTGGACCCGGCGGCGGGCTTCAAGAAATGCGCCCGCATCGTCGGCGACGTGATGGGCAAGTACCATCCGCATGGCGATGCCTCGATCTACGAGGCCATGGTGCGGCTGGCGCAGGAATTCGCCGCCCGCTACCCGCTGGTCGAGGGCCAGGGCAATTTTGGCAATATCGACGGCGATAACGCCGCGGCCATGCGCTACACCGAGGCGCGGCTCACCGCCATCGCGAGCGCGATGCTGGAAGGCATCGAGGAGAACGCGGTCGATTTCCGCGCCACCTATGATGGCGAGGAGCAGGAGCCGATCGTCCTGCCCGCCGCCTTCCCCAACCTGCTGGCCAATGGCGCCAACGGCATCGCGGTGGGCATGGCCACTTCCATCCCGCCGCACAATGCGGGCGAGCTCTGCGCCGCCGCGCTGGCGCTGATCGAGAACCCGAAGGCCGAGATCGACGAGCTGCTGCGCCACATGCGGGGGCCGGACTTCCCCACGGGCGGCGTGCTGGTGGAATCGCCGGAGGCGATCCGCGAGGCCTATGCCACCGGCCGCGGCGGCTTCCGCGTCCGTGCCCGGTGGGAGCGCGAGGCGCTGAAGAACGGCACCTGGCAGGTGGTGGTCACCGAGATCCCCTACCAGGTGGCGAAGTCCCGCCTGATCGAGCAGATCGCGCAGCTGATGGAGGAGAAGAAGCTCCCCCTGCTGGCCGATGTGCGGGACGAGAGCACCGACGTGGTGCGCATCGTGCTGGAGCCGAAGAACCGCACGGTGGAGCCGGCGGTGCTGATGGAGACGCTGTTCCGCGCGACCCCGCTGGAATCCCGCCTCTCGCTGAACATGAACGTGCTGGATGCCAGCCGCACCCCGCGCGTGATGGGGCTGAAGGAGGTCCTGCGTTCCTGGCTCGACCACCGGCACGAGGTGCTGGTGCGCCGCAGCCAGCACCGGCTGGACGCCATCGCCCGCCGGCTGGAGATCCTGGACGGCTACCTCATCGCCTATCTCAACCTCGACGCGGTGATCCGCATCATCCGCGAGGAGGACCAGCCCAAGCCGGTGCTGATCAGCACCTTCAGCCTGACCGACATGCAGGCCGAGGCGATCCTGAACATGCGGCTGCGCTCCCTGCGCAAGCTGGAGGAGATGGAGATCCGCAAGGAGCACAAGAAGCTCAGCGCGGAGCAGAAATCCCTGCAGGCCCTGCTCGGCAGCGAGAAGCTGCGCTGGAGGAAGCTCGCCGAGCAGATCGCCGCGACGCGGGAGAAATTTGGCGAGGAGACGGAGCTCGGCCGCCGCCGCACCGCCATCGACACCGCCCCCGCCGCCGTGGTGATCGACGAGCGCGCCTTCGTCGAGCGCGAGCCGGTCACCGTCATCCTCTCCGAGAAGGGCTGGATCCGCGCGCTGAAGGGCCATGTGCCGCTGGAGACGGAGCACAAGTTCAAGGAGGGCGACCGGCTCCGCATCGCCCTGCACGCCGAGACCACCGACCGCCTCTGCCTCTTCGCCACCAACGGCAAGAGCTTCACCATCAAGGCCGAGGCCCTGCCGCGCGGCCGTGGCGACGGCCAGCCGGTGCGGCTGATGGTGGACCTCACCAACGAGGACGAGGTGGTTGAGCTGTTCGTCTGGAAGGAGGGCCGCAAGTACCTGGTGGCCGCCGATGACGGGCGCGGCTTCGTCATCCGCTCCGAGGATCTGGTGGCCGAGAAGCGCACCGGCAAGCAGGTGCTGACGCTGGAGGCCGGCCACGAGGCGGCCGCCTGCGTGCCGGTGGAGGGCGACACGGTGGCCATCATCGGCACCAACCGCAAGCTGCTGGTCTTCCCGCTGGAGCAGGTGCCGGAGATGACGCGCGGCCGCGGCGTGGCGCTGCAGGGCTACCGCGATGGGCGGCTCTCGGACGTGAAGGTGTTCCAGGGGACGGCCGGCCTCACCTGGCGCATCGGCGAGCGGATGCGGCTGGAGACCGACCTCACCACCTGGCGCGGCAACCGCGCCGGCGCCGGCCGCCAGCCGCCCAACGGCTTCCCGCGCAACAACCGCTTCGAGTGACAGGAAGGGCGGGAGCCCCACTGCTCCCGCCCTTCCCCCCGCTCAGCGCGCGGCGCGGGTGGCGCTCCACGCGCCGCCGCCCTCGATCTGGCCGGCGATCCGGTCGCCCTCCAGCGTGCCGGAATAGCGTTGCCCGCCGGCGGTGAAGGTGATGCGGTCGCCCGTCATCCGGGCTTCGCTGAGGGGCAGCTCGCGGCCCTCGCGCGTCAGGGTGCCGCTCAGCATCTGGAAGGTCTGCTCCAGGGTGAGCCGGCCCTCCTCCCCCAGTTGCCACGCCCCCCCGGCCCGGGCGGGGATGATCCAGAGATAGGCGCGGCAGAAGCTGGTGCACTGGCCATCCCGCTCGAAGGACTGGTCCGGCTCCCAGTCGCCCATGGTGAAGGTGTTGGAGACCACCCGGGTGCCGGGCTTCATCGCCAGCAGGGTCGGCCGCAGCCGCTCGTTCAGCGTCTGCAGCAGGAAGAGGGTGACGACCGTGGCGTCGGAGAAATCCGACTGGAAGATGTCGCCCTGGGCGAAGGTGGCGCGGCCGGCCACCCCCGCCGCCTGCGCGTTGCGCTGCGACAGCGCCACCAGATCCGGGTTGTACTCGATGCCGTGCGCCCGGGCGCCGCGCCGGGCGGCGGTGATCACCGTCCGCCCGTCGCCGGAGCCGAGATCGACCACGTAGTCCTCGGCCGTGACCTTGGCCATGTCGAGCATCCGGTCCACCAGCTCCTGATGGGTCGGCACCCAGACGACGTCCTTGCCGGTCTGGCCGACCGAGGGGGCGTAGGCGGGTGCCGGCGTGCCGATGGCAGGCTGGGCGGCGGCGGGCTGCCCACCCCAGAAGGAGAAGAGGCAGGCCGTGGCGAGGAGGGGCAGGCGTGTCATGGCGGATCTCTCCATCGTCAGCGTGTCGGGCGGGACAGCGCGGCCTTCCCGGCCGGCAGGGTTGCATCGGGTTTCCCCTCCTCCCGCCGGCGGAACAGCAGCAGCGGCGTGCCGGCGGCGACGACGGCCAACCCGGCCAGCGCACCCATGCCGGTGTAGGCGATGCTCGCATGCAGCATGTAGAGGCAGGTCAGGCAGAAGAGCAGCGGCGTGAGGGGGTAGAGCGGCACCCGGTAGGGCAGCACGCGGCGCGGCTCCCGCCGGCGCAGCACGAAGAGCGCGATGCCGACGAGCAGCAGGAAGGCCCAGAAGACCGGCGCGGTGTAATCCACCATGGTGCGGAAGCCATCCTGCGTGACGGCCCCCAGCCCGACCAGCGCCAGGGCAATGGCGCCCTGCGCCAGCAGGCCGTTGGCCGGGGTCCGGCCGCGCCCGCTCCAGCGCCCGAGCCGGGCGAGGACGGTGATGTCCTCCGCCATGGCGGCGCAGGTGCGGGCGCCGGTGAAGATCGTGGCGTTCAGCGTCGACACCGCCGCGACGACGATGGCGGCGGTGACGAGCCCGGCGCCGGCAGGGCCGGCGACGCGCTGCATCATGTCGGCGGCCACCGCCGGCGAGGCGCGCAGCCCCTCCAGCCCCAGCACCATCAGCAGCGCCAGGTTGACCAGAACATAGAGCGCCACGATGAACGCCGTGCCGGCCAGCAGCACGCGCGGAATGCTCCGCTGTGCGTCCCTAAGTTCGCCGGTCAGGTAGGACGCTTCGTTCCAGCCCCCATAGGTGAGCAGCACGAAGATCATCGCCATGCCCAGCCCGGCGGCCTGGGCGGGGGCGGTCTCCGCCGGCGGCACGGGCGGCGTGGCGGTGCCGGACAGGCCGAAGGCGATGATGGCCAGGATGGCGGCGATCTCGAGGATCGTGACGGCGATCTGCAGCGTCTTGCCCTGGAACGTGCCGGCGACGTTGACCCCCGTCAGCACGATGACCGCGAGGGCGGCGTAGAGGGCGGGGCCGTGCGGCCCGGCCGGCAGGGCGCGGGCCGCGTAGTCGCCTAGCACGAAGGCCACCCCGGCGATGGCGCCCGTCTGGATGACCGTGCCGCGGGCCCAGCCGAACAGCATGGCCACCGGCCGGCCATAGGCGCGGGAGAGGAAATGGTATTCCCCGCCGGCATGCGGGTGCGCGGCCGCCAGCTCCGCGTAGCAGAGTGCGCCGACCAGGGTGACGACACCTCCCGCCACCCAGACGGCGATGAAGGCGGCCTCGCTCTCCACATGCGCGGCCACCAGCGAGGGCGTCCTGAAGATGCCGATGCCGACGACGATGCCCACCAGGATCACGACGGCATCGAAGACGGACAGGGTGGGCTCCCGCCCGGGGCTCTGCGTGTGCGGCATCCAGGCTTCCAGCCCCTCCATCGCGGCAGCCGCTCCGGCCAGGGAGGCCCGAAGAAGCCGGAGGATCGCCAGACAGACCGGGCCCGCGTCACGCGGATGAATTTCCGGCAATCACCTGCTCAGTCTAGGCAGGGCGGAGGAGAAGGCGAAAATGATATGGAATTGAATAACCGAAACAAAATGTTTCCGTGGAGCGCGGCGATTCCGGCGCGGCCGCCCCTGTTCCGCCACCAGCCGGCCATGGGAGCGGCAGCACCTGTCATGACAAGCCTGTCATTTTCAGCGTGAAGCCGTGCCGCGGCCCTGCCGGGCCGCTCAGGCCGCCGCTCCCGGAGGACCGGCCGGGCGGGCCATGAAGCGCGCCTCGGCATCGTAGCTGCGCAGCTTCGCGGCCAGGGCGGGGTCGTCCACCAGCTGGAAGCCCTGGCGCCGCCAGAAGGGCACGGAGCCGCCCACCGCCACCAGGGAAAGCTCCGGCAGGCCCCGCGCGGCCTCCAGCAGCAGCGGCATCAGGCGGCCGGCGGCACCCTGGCCGCGCGCCTCCGGCAGCAGCGCCACGTCATGCACGTAATGGGTGCCGGGGTTCTCCGGCAGCGCGCCGAGCCGGGTGTTCAGGGCCGGCGGGCGGGCCCGGTGCCAGGGATGGCTGATGGCGTAGCCCAGCAGGCCGCCCGCCCCCTCCAGCATCCAGCAGCCCGTGGGGAAGAGGGCCAGCCGCTCGGCCAGCACCGCATCCTCCTCCGGGTAGCCGGGATGCACGGCGGCGGCGATGCGGCTCACCGCCGGCAGGTCTCCGGGCGCCATCGGGCGCCAGGCCGCGCTCACGCCAGCGCCGCCTCGATCGCCTGCCGGAAGGCGGGCGCGTCCGGCTCCACATTGCTCGGGAAGGCCTGCAACAGGCGGCTGTCCCTCGCCACGAGATACTTGAAGAAGTTCCAGCGCGGCGCCGTGCTGCGCGCGGCGGCCCAGGCGAAGAAGGGATGCGCCTGCGGCCCCTTCACGTGGCAGGGCGCCGCCATCGGAAAGGCGACGCGGAAGGTGGCCTCGCAGAAATCCTTGATGGTCTTGCGGTCGGCCGCTTCCTGGTTGAAGTCGTTGGAGGGCACGCCCAGCACCAGCAGGCCGCGCGGGCCGTAGCTGTCGTGCAGCGCCTGCAGCCCCTCGAACTGCCGGGCGAAGCCGCAGAAGCTGGCGGTGTTCACCACCAGCAGGGGCTTGCCGCGGAAATCGCCGAGGTCGATCTCGCCGCCATCGATGTCCTCGAAGCGGAAATCATGGCCCCGGGCGGCCTCGTCGGCCGCGCGCGCGGGGCGCAGCGGCACCGCCAGAAGGGGCGCCGCGCGCAGGATGGCGCGGCGCGGAAGCTCAGCCATAGCGTTCCTCCAGCCACGGGTCGCCCCGGTCGTGATAGCCGCGCACCTCCCAGAAGCCCGGCTGGTTCGCCGATAGGAAGGTGATGCGCTTCACCCACTTGGTACTCTTCCAGAGATAGAGATGCGGCACCACCACCCGCAGCGGCCCGCCATGCTGGCGGGTCAGGCGCTCGCCTTCCCAGGAATGCGCCAGCAGATTCTCGGGCCGGGCGAAATCCTCCAGCGACAGGTTGGTGGTGTAGCCGTCATAGGCCTCGAAGCTGACGAACTTCGCGCCCGGCTTCAGCCGCGCCAGGTCCAGCAGCGCCTGCACCGGCACGCCGGTCCAGGTGTTGTCGTAGCGCGACCACTGGGTGACGCAGTGGATGTCGTTGAAGCGATCCTCCTGCGGCAGCTCGCTCAGCCAGGCCCAGTCCAGCGTCACCGGGTTCTCCACCAGCCCGTCCAGCGTCAGCCGGAAGGCGCCCTCCGGCACGTCGGGCTGGATGCCGAGGTCGAGAACGGGGAAGTCCTTCACCAGGCGCTGGCCGGGGGGCAGGCGCTGCTCCTCAGGGCGGGCGGTCTCGCCGGTCAGCAGCCGGCCGGCCTTGGCCCAGGCCTGCTTCGTCTCCACCAGCTTCTGGCGGATGCGGCCGCCAGCGCCCGTTTCGTCCTGTTCCATCACGCCTTTTCCGTCGCCTGGAGGGTCATGCTCCATAGGTGACGCCAGCGCCGCCGGATGCAAGCCCGGCCGCAACCCGCCTATCCTGGCACGGTCCCGCGGAGGAATCGACCGATGACGCGCCTCTCCCTGTTCCTTGGCGCATGGCTGCTCGCCCTGCCCGCCACCCCGCCGGCCCGGGCGCAGGACACGCAATCCATGCCGGGTGCGCTCGCCGGCAGCCGCGCCCCGGTGCGGGCCGAGCGGCAGATGGTGGCCGCCGCCCACCCGCTGGCCGCCGAAGCCGGGCGCGCGATGCTGCGACAGGGCGGCGCGGCGGTCGATGCCGCCATCGCCATCCAGGCGGTGCTGACGCTGGTGGAGCCGCAATCCTCCGGCCTCGGCGGCGGCGCGCTGCTGCTGCACTGGAACGCAGCCGGCCGCGCCCTCTCCGCCTGGGACGGGCGCGAGGCCGCCCCCGCCGCCGCCACGCCCACCCTGTTCCTGCGCGCCGACGGCACGCCGCTGACCTTCTACGAGGCGGTGCTCTCCGGCCGCAGCGTCGGCGTGCCGGGGGTGATGCCGATGCTGGAGGCCGCTCACAAGGCGGAAGGCAGGCTCCCCTGGGCCGATCTCTTCGCCCCCGCCATCCGGCTGGCGGAGCAGGGCTTCCCCATCTCTCCCCGCCTGGCCGGCACCATCGCCGCCGATGCGGCGCGGCTGCGGCAGGACCCGGCTTCAGCGGCCTATTTCCTGGCGCCCGATGGCAGCCCCCTCCCCGCCGGCCATGTGCTCCGCAACCCCGCCTTGGCCGAGACGCTGCGCGCCCTGGCCGCCCAGGGCAGCAAGGCGCTGACGGAAGGGCCGGTGGCGCGCGGCATCGTGGCCGCCGTGGCGCGGCATGGCGGCGCCGGCAACGGCATGACGGAGGCCGACCTCGCCGCCTACCGCCCCAAGCAGCGCGAGCCGCTCTGCACCCCCTACCGGGTGTGGCGCGTCTGCGGCTTCCCGCCACCCTCCTCGGGCGGCGTCGCGGTGGCGCAGATCCTCGGCCTGCTGGAGCATTTCGACATGGCGCGGCTCGACCCGCGCGGGCCGCAGGCGGCGCACCTGCTGGCGGAGGCCAGCCGCCTCGCCTATGCCGACCGCAACCTCTACCTCGCCGACAGCGACTTCGTGCCCGTTCCCGTGCGCGGGCTGACGGAAGACAGCTACCTCACCCTGCGCGCCCAGCTTCTCGACGCGGACCGCGCCGCCCCCGCCGTTCGCCCCGGCAATCCGCGCTGGCGGCAGGCCGGCCTCGCGCCCCAGCCGGAGCAGCCGGAGCACGGCACCAGCCATGTCTCGGTGGTGGATGCGGCGGGCAACGCCCTCTCCATGACCACCACCGTGGAGGATGCCTTCGGCGCCCGGCTGATGGTGCGCGGCTTCATGCTGAACAACGAGCTGACCGACTTCTCCTTCCGCCCCGAGATGGAGGGCCGCCCCGTGGCCAACCGGGTGGAGGGCGGCAAGCGCCCCCGCTCCTCCATGGCGCCGACGCTGGTGTTCGACGCGGAAGGAAAGCTGGTGGCCAGCCTCGGCTCGCCGGGCGGGGCGCGCATCATCGGCTATGTGGCGCAGACGCTGCTGGGGCTGCTGGACTGGAAGCTGGACCCGCAGGCCGCCGTCTCGCTGCCGCGCGTCAACAGCCTGGGCGGCGCGGTGGAACTGGAGGCCGGCAGCCCCGCCGCCACCCTGGCCGGCGAGCTCCAGGCGCGCGGCCACAAGACCGATATCCGCCCGCAGCCCTCGGGCCTGCAGGCCATCGTGGTGACGCCGCAGGGCCTGCTCGGTGGCGCCGATCCCCGCCGCGAGGGCGCCGCCCTCGGCGATTGAGTCTGCAAGGCTGCCGCGGGCTGGCGGAGAGGCGGGACGCTGCGGTCAGAGCGTCCCGCTTCTCAACCCGACTGCGGCAGCCTGACAGAAAAAGGAGGGGGCCCGGGGGAGTTCACTCCCCCGGACTGCCTGTCAGTGCTTCTTGGTGTTCCCCTGCGCGCGCAGGTCGCTGATGGTGGCGCGGTGCGTCACCTGCTCCGGGTTGATCCGCACCTCGATGACGGCGGGCTTGCCGCTGGCCACGGCGCGCTGGAAGGCGGGCACCAGCTCGCCATCCTTCTCCACCAGTTCGCCATGCCCGCCGAAGCTCTCGATGAACTTGGTGAAGTCGGGGTTGGTCAGCTTGGTGCCGGAGACGCGGCCGGGATAGGCGCGCTCCTGGTACATGCGGATGGTGCCGTACATGCCGTTGTTGAACACCAGCACGATGGGCGCCACGCCCGACTGGAAGGCGGTGGCGATCTCCTGCCCCGTCATCAGGAAGCCGCCATCCCCCACCAGCCCGATGACGGTGCGCCCGGGGAAGCTGATCTTGGCGCCGATCGCCGCCGGCACCGCATAGCCCATGGCGCCGTTGGTGGGCCCCAGGAACTCCTGCTGCTCCGTCATGTGCATGAAGCGGTTGGGCCAGGTGGCGAAGTTGCCGGCGTCGCAGGTGAAGATGGTGTCGGCCGGCAGCACCTTCTCCAGCGCCTGCAATTCGCGGGCGAGGTTGAGCGGGCCGGCATAGTCCGGCGCCTCGGCCTGCTTGACGCGGGCGGCGTGCACCTCCTGCGTCCAGGCCGACCAGCGGGCCGGGCCGGTGGGTGCCGGCAGCTTCGCGAGCGCCTCCGCGAAGGCGTTGATCTCGGCGGTGATGCCGAGCGCCGGGCGGTAGACGCGGCCGATCTCGGCCTGGTCCGGGTAGACGTGGATGATCTTCTGCGGCCCCTGGCCCGCCATGTCGAACAGGGTGTAGCCCTGGCTCACCGGCTCGCCGATGCGGGTGCCAAGGGCCAGGATCAGGTCGGCCTGCTTCGCCTTGGCCACCAGCCCGGCATCGGCGCCGACGCCGAGGTCGCCGGCATAGTTGGGCAGGGTGCAGTCATAGAGGCTCTGGCGGCGGAAGCCGACGGCCACGGGCAGGTCCCGCGCCACGCAGAACTCGCGCACGATGCGGCGCGTCTCGGCGCTCCAGCGGGAGCCGCCCAGCACCACCAGCGGGCGCTCGGCCGCGTCCAGCATGGCCAGCATTTTTTCCAGTGCCGCCGGCGAGGGGTGGGCCGCCGCCACCTCGGCGGGACCGATATCGGGCACCTGCACCTGGGCCTTCTGCATCTCCTCCGAGATGGCCACCACCACCGGGCCGGGGCGGCCGCTGGTCGCGACATCGAAGGCATGCGCCATCAGCTCGGGAATGCGCGCGGCGTCGTCGATCTGCGTCACCCACTTGGCGACGGAGCCGAACATGCGGCGGTAATCCACCTCCTGGAAGCTCTCGCGGTCCGTCTCGGCGAAGGGGATCTGGCCGACGATCAGCACCAGCGGCGTGCTGTCCTGCATCGCCACATGCACGCCGATGGCGGCATGGGCGGCGCCGGGGCCGCGGGTGACGAGGGCCACGCCCGGGCGGCCGGTGAGCTTGCCATGGGCCTCGGCCATGTTCACCGCGCCCGCCTCGAAGCGGCAGGTGGTGAGGCTGATCTTGTCGCTGTTGGCGTAGAGGCCGTCGAGCAGGTCGAGATAGGATTCGCCCGGCACGCAGAAGGCGTGCGTGACGCCCTGCGCCACCAGCGCGTCGGCCAGAAGCTGGCCGCCCGTGCGGCCAACTGTGCTCATCCCGTCCATGGTCTCGTTCCCTCGGCCAGTCATATGACAACCAGGGCGGCAAGCTAGCCGAGGGCGCGCGGCAGGGCTACCCGGCCCTGGCGTGATTTCCAGGGGATTTCCGGAGGGCGCTCACTCCCACTCGGCGCGGCTGACCTGGCGCTTGGCGTCCCAGTAGAGAGAGATGCGCGAGATGGAGCAGAGGTCGAGGTTGCGCCACTCGGCGGTGCTGTCGTCGTCGCTGTAGACCACCTTGATGTCGAACATGCAGTCCCGCGTGCGGGCGGAGAAGCGGATCTCGCGGCGCGCATTGGCGGGCAGCACGCCGTCGCCCAGCACGTCGCGGCCCCAGCTGTCGCTGCGGGTGGGGCCGACATAGACCTCGCGGATCTCGTAGCCGGTGCGGTTGATGAGGGTGAAGTCCTGCCGCCCCTGGGCCAGGGCTGGCCAGGTGGCGAGGCAGAGCAGCAGGGCGGGCAGCAGGCGGCGCGGTGCGGCTGCCAGGGCGGCCGTCAGGGCCGGGGAAAGACCAGGGATGGTCATGGGCGGAGGGGCCTCGCAGGCTGGGTTGGGCAAGGCGGCCAGCCTGGGAGGGCGGCCGTTAACGGACCCCTGCCATGCCACCGCCCGCCGCCGGTCCGCCCTCTCCCCGCTCCGGCCGGGCCTTCATCGCGGCGGGCATCTGCTCTAGGTCCTGTGCGCGGGGCCAGGATCGGGCGATGCTGGCCCCGGCCCCGCCGCCGCGCGGCGGAGCCGGGCACTCAGGCAAGGGTTGGGAAGCGATGCGCGCCATTTTCGTCATGCTGAAATGTGAGATGGGCAAGGCCTACCAGGTGGCCCGCGAGATGGCGGACACCATCGAGGAGCTGTCGGAGATGCACTCCATCTCCGGCCAGTACGACCTGCTGGGCAAGTTCTACCTGGAGAACGACCGCGATATTGGCCTGTTCGTGGTGGAGAAGGTGCAGTCGGTGGAGGGGGTGAAGGACACCTACACGCTGCAGACCTTCAACGCCTTCTCCGGCGCGCGGGGCTGAAGGGCGGGGCGGCGCAGGAGGAGGTGGAGGGGAAAGCGCGGCGTCGGCGCCCCGATTGCCACGATGCGCCACAGGAACGCCCCGGTTCCGCTGCCATGCCGCCTTGACCGTGCGCTAGGTTGCGAAGGATCGGAGGAGGTTCCACCATGCGTCGCATCCTGGCTCCCCTGGCTCTGGCCGGCATGCTGTCCCTGACCGGCTGCCAGAACCCGGACGGCTCGACCGACTGGGGCAGCACCCTGGCGCTGGGCGCCGGTGCCGGCCTGGCCGCGGGTCTGATCGCGGGCTCGCTGAACGACGATGACGACCGCCGGCATTACCGCCGCCCGTCGCGCGGCCATGGCTACGGCCGCGGGCACGGCTATGGCCGCCCTTCGCATGGCTACGGCCATGGTGGCTATGGCCATGGCGGCTATGGCAGGCGCTGGTAGCGGCCTCAGCCGGCCAGCCTCTGACGCGCCAGGGTGGCGAAATAGGCCGCGCCCAGGGGCAGCAGCCCGTCCTGGAAATCATAGGCCGCGTTGTGCAGCGGCACGCCGCCCGTCTCGCCCGCCAGCCCGCTGCCCAGGAACATGAAGTTGCCCGGCACGCGCTCCAGGAAGGCGCCGAAATCCTCCGAGGCCAGGACGGGCGCGCAATCCCCCTCCGCCCCCTCTGCTCCCTCTGCTCCCGCCACGGCACGCGCGGCATCCAGGGCCCAGGCCGTCTGCGCCGCGCTGTTCACGGTCGGGCGGAACTCGCGCGTGTAGAGGAAGCGGTGCCCCGCCCCATGCGCCTGGCAGAGGCCGGCGGCGATGGCCGCCATGCGTGCCTCGATCATGGCGCTGACGGCGGGGTCGAAGCTGCGCGTGTCGCCGCGCAGCGTCACCCGCCCGGGCAGCACGTTGCGCTGCCCGTCGGTCAGGAACTCGGTGACCGAGACCACCGCCTGCGCCACCGGGTCCAGCCGCCGCGCGACAATGCCCTGCAACGCCAGCACGATCTCGGCGCCGACCACCAGCGGATCGAGCCCCATATGCGGCCGCGCCGCATGGGTGCCGACGCCCTCCACCACGATCTCGAAATTGTCCTCCGCCGCCATCAGCCCGCCGGGGCGGGTGGCGAACCGGCCGAAGGGCAGGCCCGGCATGTTGTGAAGCCCGTAGACCTCGTCGAAGGGGAAGCGCTCCAGCAGGCCGTCGGCCAGCATGGCGGCGGCGCCGCGGCCATGCTCCTCGGCGGGCTGGAAGATCAGGTGGACCGTGCCGTGGAAATCCGGCCGCGCGGCCAGTTCGCGCGCCGCGCCGAGCAGCATGGCCATGTGCCCGTCATGCCCGCAGGCATGCATCCGCCCCGCATGGCGCGAGGCATGGGGCCGGGCCACCGCCTCGGCGATCGGCAGCGCATCCATGTCGGCCCGCAGCGCGATGGCGCGCGGGCCGCCGGTGCGAGGCGCCCGGCCCGCCTGCAGCGTGCCGACCACGCCGGTGCCGCCCACCCCCGCCGCCACCGACCAGCCCATCTCCGCCAGCCGGGCGGCGACGAAGGTGGCCGTCTCATGCTCGGCGAAGCCCAGCTCCGGGATGGTGTGCAGGTGGCGGCGCCAGGCCACGAGGTCGGCGGCTGCGGCGGTCATGGGCATGGGTCTCCTGGCGGGCGGCGGAGGCCCCTCCCCCGCCCGCCCAATGGCGCGGCCTTCTGGCTCAGCCCGTGGGGATGCCCAGGGCCGCCAGGGCATCCTTGCCCTGTTTCCAGAAATCCTCAATCTGCGCCTGCCAGACCGCCCGGCCCGCCACACTCTCGGCCGACTGGCCGGAGCTGCTGAGGTAGGTCTGGTAGACCGGCGTCTTCATCGCCTTCACCAGCCCGTCCGACAGCTTCGCCACGCGGTCCTCCGGCGTGCCCTTCAGCACGCAGAAGCCACGGGTGGTGGCGGCGGTGAAGTCGATGCCCAGCTCCCTGGCCGTCGGCACGTCGGGCGCGGAGGAGACGCGGCTGGCGGCCAGCACCATCAGCGGCTTCACCTCGCCGGCGCGGATCTGCGCCTCCGCCTCGGCGAAGTTGAGCAGGCCGATGTCGATGTTGCCGCCGACCACGTTCACCACGATGTCGCCGCCGCCGCGGAAGGGCACGGCGGCGTGCTGGATTCCGGCCGCCTTGGAGAAGCCCGCCACCGCCACATGGTCCACGCTGCCGGCATGGGTGATGCCGAAGCGCAGCGGCCGCTTCTGCCCCACCGAGGCCAGCTCGTCGGCCGAGCGCAGCGGGCTGTCGGCCCGCACCATGACGAATTGCGGGTCCTCCGTGGCGCGGGCGATGCCGACGATGTCCTCGATCTGCACCGGCGGCGACTTGCTGCGCAGCATGGTGATGAGGTGGGTCTGCGTGATCAGCAGCAGGGTGTGGCCGTCCTTCGGCCGGCTGGCGGCATAGGCCAGGGCGGCGGCGCCGCTGCCGCCGGTCTTGTTCACCACCGTGAAGTCCATCCCCAGCACGGCGGGGGCCTGGGCCGTCATCATGCGTGCGGTGATGTCGGTGCCGCCGCCGACGCCGGCATGCGTCACCACCTCGATCGGGCGGCTGCCGAAGGCGGGCTGGGCGCGCAGCAGGGCGGGGGCGGCCAGCAGCCCCGCGCCCAGGGCGCCGAGCCCGGTCAGCGCCCGGCGGCGGCTCCAGGCGCCGGGGGTGGTGTCATCCGGCGGAATCCTCGTCTCGAACATGGTCTTCCTCTCCTCGCGCGGCCGCTTCGCCGGGCCGCTTCTGGCCGGGGGGCTCGGTGCCCCCGGTTGGGGTGGAGGTGGCGAAGCGCCGCTTGCCACCCCGGATATGCGCCTCGCCCGCCACACGCGCCGCGGCGCCATCGCCGTCGGTCAGGGCGCGCAGGATCTTGGCGTGCTCGGCATTCGACTCGCGCATGTTCTCCCGCACCACCAGGGCGCGGCGGCGGAACAGCGTCAGCTCCTTGCCCAGGTCGTCGTAGAGGCGGACGGCGCGGCTGCTGCCGCCCATGCTCATCAGCGCGGAATGGAAATCGAGGTTCAGCGCGTAGTAGCGGGCGGCGTCATCGGCCTCGGCCGCCGCCTCCATGCCCCGCACCATGGCCTCCAGCGTGGCGATCTGCTCCGGCGTGGCGCGGCCGGCCAGGCGCTCGCAGGCATAGCCGGTGAGGGCCACGCGCAGGTCGTAGACATCCATCGCCTCCTCGGCGCTGAGCTGGCGCACGAAGGAGCCCTGGTTCACCACCGTCACCACCAGGCCGGAGCGGTCCAGCCCGCGCACCGCCTCACGCACCGGCCCGCGGCTGACGCCGAGCCGCGCCGCCAGCGCCTGCTCGTTCAGGCGCGTGCCCGGTGGTATCTCCCCCGACAGGATCATGCGCTCCAGCTCGTCGGCGACGAGCGAGGCGAGCGACTGGGTGCGGACGATGTGGAGCGGGGAGACGGAGCTTTCGGCCATGGGGACCAAACTGCCAAATCCGCCCCCCTTCTGTCTACTGTCAGCAACGGACACCGGATGTCCTCTGTTAACAGTTTGCACAAGGCTGAACGGGTGCTAGCCTCCCGCTCCAGGGAGAACACATGATGACGCATGCCCACCCCAAGGCTTCCACGGCCCTCTCGCGCTTCACCGTGCTGGACCTGACGCGGGTCCGCTCGGGGCCCACCTGTGTCCGCCAGCTGGCCGACTGGGGCGCGGAGGTCATCAAGATCGAGATGCCCGAGGGCATCGACGCTGGCGACCCGATGGGCGGCCCGCGCCAGGGCCCGGATTTCCAGAACCTGCACCGCAACAAGCGCGGCATGACGCTGAACCTGAAGAACCCGGACGGCGTCGCCCTGTTCAAGCGCATGGTCGAGAAGGCGGACGTGGTGGTGGAGAATTTCCGCCCCGACGTGAAGTCCCGCCTCGGCATCGACTACGAGGCGCTGGCGGCGGTCAACCCGCGCATCATCCTCGCCTCAATCTCCGGCTTCGGCCAGGACGGGCCCTATGCCAACCGCCCCGGCTTCGACCAGATCGCGCAGGGGATGGGCGGTCTGATGTCGATCACCGGCCTGCCGGGCCAGGGGCCGGTGCGCGTGGGCATCCCCATCGCCGATCTCTGCTCGGGGCTGTTCGCCGCGCAGGGCATCATGGTGGCGCTGCTGGAGCGCGAGGTGAGCGGCAAGGGCCAGTGGGTGCAGACCTCGCTGCTGGAAGCGCAGATCTTCATGCTGGACTTCCAGGCGGCGCGCTGGCTGCAGGCGGGCGAGGTGCCGAAGCAGGCCGGCAACAACCACCCCACCAGCATCCCGACGGGCGTGTTCAAGACCCGCGACGGGCACATGAACATCGCCGCCTCCGGCCAGCGTATCTGGGAGCGGCTCTGCCAGGTGCTGGGCAAGACGGAGTGGACGCAGGACCCGCGCTTCGCCAGCGGCAGCACCCGCAGCCAGAATCGCGACGCGCTGAACGCCGAGATCGAGGCCGTCACCGTCACCGATGACAGCGCCGCCTGGGTTGAGAAGCTGAACGCCGCCGGCGTGCCCTGCGGCCCGATCTACGCCATCGACCAGATGTTCGCGGACCCGCAGGTGAAGCATCTGGGCATCGCCCGCCACCTGAACGGCGGCAGCAACGCGGCGCAGGATTATGTGGGCCAGCCCTTCCGCCTCAGCCGCACGCCGAGCGAGGTGGTGAGCCACCCCCCCGCCCTGGGCGAGCACACCGACGCCATCCTGGCCGGGATGGGCCTCTCGGCCGAGGAGATCGCCGCGCTGCGCGCCCGCCAGGTGGTCTGAGCCACCGCGGCATGGCCGGTGCGGCGCCCTGCGCGCCGCACCGGCCAGGGGCGGCCGGGAGAAGGCCGCCCACCGGCCTGCGGCCTCCCGGCGATTCGCCAGGCCGCTTCATCGCCCTTGAGGATCAAGGGACGATGAACTTCGCGGAAGCAGCGGTGATCCTCGCCGGCCATGTGCTGAACGTGGATGGCGGCTTCAGCGCGGCCGGCGTGCTCTACGATCCGGCCGAAGGCGCCTGAGGGCGGTCCGCCCTGCCCCTGTAGGGGCAAGGCGGGGCCGCTACTCAGTCCTTGAGGTCGGCCGGCACCTTGCCGCCATTCTCGGCCAGCTTGCGCATCACCTGCTTGTGCAGCCAGATGTTCATGCTGGCGGAGTCACCCATGTCGCCGGAATAGTCCAGCTCGCGCGCCAGCGCCTTGCGGTTCTCCAGGCTGCTGTCCAGCCCGAGCAGCTTCATCAGGTCGACGATGGAGGTGCGCCAGTTGAGCGACTGGCCGTTCTTGGCGGCCATGTCGTTCAGCACCGCCTCCACATCCACAGGCTCGGCCGGGGCGGTGGCGACGCCCGGGGCCGGCGTCGCCGCCGCGGCGCCGCTCGGCATGGCGGAGACCGGGCCGGGCGGGGTGGTGGGAGCCGCGCTGGGGGTGGCGGCGGAACCGGCGGGGATGTCGGCGGCGGAGGGCTTCGGCTGCTCGTCGGCCACCGGGGCGGTGGCGGCGGGCTCCGCCGCCTGGGGCTTGCGGCCCGTGATCTTGGACAGGATGGAGCCGAAGATGCTCATGCGCGGGAATTCCTTGTTGCCGGGTTCGGGATTGGGTCCGGGAACCCCTTAACGCGCCCCGGCCCCGGCAGTTGTCCGCCGCTCGCCCTGGCCCCTCTCGCCCTGGCACCGGATCGGCCCATGGCACCCTTGCCCCGTTCAGCGCCCGGTGCGATTGTCCGCGCCACCCTGTCGCCAGAATGTCCCGGCCGCCTCTCCTGCGGCCCTGGCGGCGAACGCAGGCGTCCAGACGAGGATCAGCATGGCCAAGATCAAGGTGAAGAACCCCGTCGTCGAGCTCGACGGCGATGAGATGACCCGCATCATCTGGGGGTTCATCAAGGACAAGCTGATTGTCCCCTACCTGGATGTGGACCTGAAGTACTACGACCTCGGCATCGAGTACCGCGACCAGACCGATGACCAGGTGACGGTCGACGCCGCCAACGCCATCAAGCAGTACGGCGTGGGCGTGAAGTGCGCGACCATCACGCCCGACGAGGCGCGGGTGAAGGAGTTCGGCCTGAAGAAGATGTGGAAGTCCCCGAACGGGACCATCCGCAACATCCTCGACGGCACCATCTTCCGCGAGCCGATCATCTGCCAGAACGTGCCCCGCCTGGTGCCGCACTGGTCGAAGCCGATCGTCGTCGGCCGCCACGCCTATGGCGACATCTACCGCGCGGTGGAGATGAAGGTGCCCGGCGCCGGCACGGTGAAGATGACCTTCACCCCCGAGGGCGGCGAGCCGCAGGAGATCGGCCAGTTCGACTTCAAGGGTGCCGGTGCCGCGATGATGCAGCACAACCTGAGCAAGTCGATCGAGGGCTTCGCCCGCGCCTCCTTCAACTACGGCCTGGCGCGCAACTACTCGGTCTACTTCAGCCACAAGAACACCATCCTGAAGGCCTATGACGGCACCTTCAAGGACATCTTCCGCGCCATCTACGACGCCGAGTTCAAGGCCGAGTTCGAGAAGCGCGGCCTGACCTACGAGGACCGCCTGATCGACGACATGGTGGCCTCCGCCCTGAAGTGGGAAGGCGGCTACATCTGGGCCTGCAAGAACTACGATGGCGACGTGCAGTCCGACATCGTGGCGCAGGGCTTCGGCTCGCTCGGCCTGATGACCTCGGTGCTGCTCTCCCCGGACGGCAACACGGTTGAGTCGGAAGCCGCCCACGGCACGGTGACGCGCCACTACCGCGAGCACCAGAAGGGCCGCGAGACCAGCACCAACCCGATCGCCTCGATCTTCGCCTGGACCCGCGGCCTCGCCTATCGCGGCAAGTTCGACGGCACCCAGGACGTCACCGACTTCGCCAACGCGCTGGAGCAGGTCTGCATCGAGACCGTCGAGAGCGGCCACATGACGAAGGACCTCGCCGTGCTGATCGGCAAGGACCAGCCCTGGCTGAACACCCAGAACTTCCTGGCCAAGCTGGACGAGAACCTGAAGAAGAAGATGGGCCTCTGAGGCTCCCGCCCTTGCGGGCCTGACGCGGGCGGGCGCCTTCATGGCGCCCGCCCTTTTTCATGGCCGCCGCTTTCGCCGCGGCGGCGGGCAACGCGAGCGCGGGCTGTGCGCTTCATCCCTCAGCCGGGACGGGCCGCGCGCATACCGCCGCCTCCGCCCGCGCGGGGAGGAACGGCCGGCGCCATGGACAGCATCATCGGTTTCCTGAACACCATCTTCTGGGACTATGTCCTGATCTATGGCCTGCTGGCCGTGGGCGCCTATTTCACGCTGCGCCTCGGCTTCCTGCAGATCCGCCACTTCCCCGAGATGCTGCGCGCCGTCAGCGGCTCCCGCGCAGCGGACCGCGCGGGCATCTCGCCCTTCCAGGCGCTGTGCACCAGCCTTGCCTCGCGCGTCGGCACCGGCAACATCGCGGGTGTCGCAGTGGCGCTGCAGCTGGGCGGACCCGGCGCCATCTTCTGGATGTGGCTGGTGGCGCTGCTCGGCATGGCCACCGCCTTCGCCGAGAGCAGCCTGGCGCAGCTCTACAAGATCCGCGACGGCGAGGGGCAGTATCGCGGCGGGCCGGCCTTCTACATCGCCCGCGGGCTCGGCGCGCCCTGGGCGGGGGCGCTGTTCTCGGCCTGCCTCATCCTCTCCTTCGGACTGGTGTTCAACGCCGTGCAGGCCAATTCCATCGCCGATGCCATGGAGGGCGCCTTCGGCCTGCCCAAGCCCGCCACCGGGCTCGGGCTGGCGGTGCTCTCGGGCGTCATCATCTTCGGCGGCATCGGGCTGATCGCGCGCGTGGCCTCGGTGGTGGTGCCCTTCATGGCGGTGGCCTATCTGGCGGTGGCGCTCTACGCGGTGCTGTCCCACGCGGGCGAGGTGCCGGCGATGCTCGGCCTCATCTTCCGCAGCGCGCTGGGGCTGGAGCCGGCGGCGGGCGGCGTGGCCGGCGCCATGGCGGCCGCCATGCTGAACGGCGTGAAGCGCGGCCTGTTCTCCAACGAGGCCGGTATGGGCAGCGCCCCCAACATCGCCGCCGCCGCCACGCCCGACCCGCACCACCCGGCGAGCCAGGGCTTCGTGCAGGCGCTCGGCGTGTTCATCGACACGCTGCTGATCTGCACCGCCACGGCGCTGCTGATCCTGCTCTCCGGCACGCTGGACCCGGCCGGCGGCCCCACCGGCACCCAGCTTACCCAGGCGGCGATGGAGGCGCATATCGGCGCCGCCGGCCCCTATTTCGTGGCGGTGGCCATCTTCTTCTTCGCCTTCACCTCGATCATCGGCAACTACGCCTATGCCGAGAGCGCCCTCACCTTCCTCGGCGGCAATGGCCGGCTGGGCCGCGCGGTGCTGCGGCTGGCGCTGCTCGGCATGGTGTTCTGGGGCGCGATGGAGAGCGTGGCCAGCGTGTTCAACGCCGCCGATGCCTCGATGGGGCTGATGGCCACCATCAACCTCGTCGCCATCCTGCTGCTCTCCGGCCAGGTGGCACGGCTGACGCGCGACTATCTGGAACAGCGCAAAGCCGGCCAGCTGCCGGTGTTCCTGGCGCAGAGCATGCCGGAGGTGGCGCCGCACATCGATGCACGCATCTGGTCGCGCCGCACGGCGGAGGGGAAGGAGTAGCCTCCCCTCAGCGGCCGGCCTCGTTGCGCGCGATGCCGGCCCACGCCGCCACGGCCAGCACCAGCAGCGCCACCCCGGCCAGCGCCACGGGCAGGCTGGTGAGCCGCGCGGCGAAGCCGATCAGCGCCGGGCCGGCCAGCAGCCCGGCATAGCCCAGCGTCGCCACCGCGGCGATGGCGGTGCCGGGCGCCACCCCCGGCAGCCGGCCCGCGGCGCTGAACAGCAGCGGCACGGCATTGCCGATGCCAAGCCCCACCAGCACGAAGCCCAGCAGCGCCCCCCAGGCCTGCGGCACCACCACCACCACGGCCAGCCCCAGCGCCGCCAGCAGCGCCCCGCCCCGCAGCAGCCGCACCGGCCCGAGCCGGGCGTTCAGCGCGTCGCCCGAAAGCCGGGCCGCCGCCATCGCCACCGAGAAGGCGCCGAAGCCGAGCCCGGCCAGCGCCACCTCCATGCCGCGCTGCTGCACCAGGTAGACGGCGCTCCAGTCGATCATCGAGCCCTCCGCCAGCAGCATGATGAAGCAGAGCAGCCCGAAGGCCAGCACCGGCCCGCGCGGCAGGGCGAAGCCATGGCCATCGCCCGGCCGGTCCTCGGCGCGCGGCAGCAGGGCGCGGGCCTGCGCCGCCAGCAGCGCCATGGCCGCCGCGCCCAGGGCCAGCGCCGCCGCCACCGGCGAGAGGCCGGCACGCAGCATCAGGCTGACGGAGACCGCCCCCAGCAGGCCGCCGATGCTGAAGATGCCGTGGATGGAGGACATGATGGGCCGCGTGCCTTTCGCCTCCACCGCCACCGCCTGGGCATTCATCGCCACGTCCATCAGCCCGTTGGCGGCACCGAAGGCGAACAGCGCCAGGGCCAGCAGCGGCGCCCCCGCCGCGGGCGAGTCGGGCGCCAGCGCCAGCAGCGGCAGCAGCGCGGCGAAGGCCAGCCCGGCCGCGATGCTCACCGCCCGGCTGCCATGCCGCGCGATCAGCATTCCCGCCAGCGGCATGGCCAGGATCGCGCCCGCGCCGAGCGCCAGCAGCACCAGGCCGAGCTGCCCCTCATCCAGCCCCAGCCGCGCCTTGGCCAGCGGCACCAGCGGCGCCCAGCCCGCCAGCACTGCGCCATTGACCAGGAAGACAAGGCGGATGGCCAGCCGCGCCGCGCGCGGGTCGGGGGGAATCGGCATGAAGGGTCCCGGCGGATGGTTGCGCCCTGGCTTCGCCCGCCAGGCCGCCCGCCACAAGCCACGCCTGGAGGGCTGCGGCAGGGGTCACGGCAATGCTATGCAGCGGGTCATGCTCCTGCCGCTGACCGCCCTCGACTGGCTCGCCCTCGCCGTCTTCACCGCCTGCTGGATCGGCTATTCCGCCGTGGTGGACCGGGTGCCCAGCATCCGCGCCCGCAGCGTCATCGCCGCGATGGACGAGCACCGCCGCCGCTGGATGCGGCAGGTGCCGGAGCGGGAGAACCGGATCGCCGATATCAGCATCATCGGCAACCTGATGACCTCCACCTCCTTCCTGGCAAACACCAGCATCTTCATCCTCGGCGCGCTGGTGGCGATACTGGGCACGCCGGATCTCGGCCGCCGCGTCTTCGGCGCCGTGCCCTTCGCCGAGGTGCCGCCCGACGACGCGGCCTGGGAGATCCGGATCTTCCTGCTCATCTTCATCTTCGTGCGCGCCTTCTTCGAGCTGACCTGGGCGCTGCGGCAGTTCAACTACTGCAGCATCTGCGTGGGTGGGCTGGACCGCACGGCGGCGGCCATCCCGCACGCGCTGGTGGCGGCCGAGGTGGCCAACCGCGCCGCGCGGCACTTCAACACGGGGCTGCGCGCCTATTATTTCGGGCTGGCCGCGCTGGCCTGGATCCTGCACCCCGTGGCGCTGATCCTGAGCAGCCTGCTGGTGCTGCGGGAACTGCACCGGCGCGAGTTCCGCTCCGTGGTGCGCGACGCCCTCGCCCAGCCGGCGGACCAGCCACCCCGCGCGGACTAGCCGGCCCTGCGACGGTGCCGGCCTTTACAGCCCGGCCCGCCGGGCCTTCCCTGCGCGGCATGAGAACCTTTCCGGCCGCGGCTTTCCTGCTGGCCACGCTGTCGGTGGCGGCGCCGGCCGCCGCCCAGCCCCTGCGCGATGCCGCCACCGGCCTCGCCGTCGATCCGCCGCCCGGCTATGCCGCGACACCCATGGCGGTGCAGGGCGCGCAGCAGGCCCGCATGGCGGTGCGCCGCCCGCAGGACAGCGACACCGGCTGCCAGGTTGCCTTCGTGCCCGCGCCGCAGAACGAATCGCTGCGCCAGGAGGACCTGAACCGCCTCGCCCGCGCGCCGGGATGGCAGCGCGTGCTGATGGCCACGCTCCAACCGCTCTACAACGTGATCAGCGTGGAAGCCTTCGCCCACAGCGGCCTTGAAGGCGTCCTGCTGGTGGCCGATTTGCGCCCGCGGCCCGACCTTCCGCAACGCGGCCAGGAATTGCGCACGCTTTTTGCTATCGTGGAAACGCCTCGCGGCCGCACCACAACTGTATGCACAGAAGAGAAGACGCGCTTCGCAACCAGGCGTAGCGAATTCGAGGCGGTTGCACGAGGCGTCGTGCCGCCCCGCTGAGACGGCCCTGACCACGCTGTGACCGGCCATGCCTCCTGCTCTTCTTGCCAAGCTTCGTTTGGCTTCCCCATTGTGACGGAATTGTTTCAGGACAATGGCGGGCAGGACGGCCCGGCCTGACAATCCGTGGTCCGGAATGTGCCGAGCAAAACCGGACCATGGCGGCGCAACACGCAGCCCAGAATGCGGGCCCAAGGATAAGAACGGGTATGCTGCAGGCGTTGGACCTCTGGGTTCTCCACTTCTTCAACGGCTTTGCCGGCGAGAGCTTCGCCGCCGACCGGATCATCTTCACCCTGACCAACAATCACCTGTTCAAGACGGCGCCCTTCGTCGCCGCTTACTGGTGGATGTGGTTCACCGACCTCGGCCCCCGCCGGCGGGACGGCCGCTATCTGGCCTTCGCCGGGCTGGGCGGCGCCATCCTGGCCGCGCTGCTCTCCCGCCTGGTGCAGAACGTGATGTGGGAGCGGCCGCGCCCCATCCACAACCTCGACCTGGGGATCAACGCGCTGCTGGGGCTGGAGGAAGGCTACCTGGCCAACTACAGCTCCTTCCCCAGCGATAACGCGGCCATGACCTTCGCCATGGCGCTCGGCATCTTCATGGCCTCGCGCAGGCTGGGCGCGCTGGCCTTCCTGTGGGCGCTGGTGGTGGCCTGCATCCCGCGCGTCTATGCCGGCTTCCATTATCCCAGCGACATCCTGGGCGGGGCGGTGCTGGGGCTGGCGGTGGCGGCGCTGGTGATCCGCTCGGGCCTCACCCGCCGGCTGTTCGAGGGGGCGCTGCGCTTCCAGCGCCTCTCGCCCGGCCTGTTCTACGCGGCCGGGTTCGTCGCCACCTACCAGGTGGTCACCTTCTTCGATGCCACGCGGGAGCTGGGGCAGAAGGTCGCCTCGCTGGTGGAGATCCTGCTCTGATCAGCCGGCGGCGCCGGGGTCGCCCGGCGCCGTCTCCCAGCCAAGGCCCACCAGCGCCAGGATGCGCCGCCCTTGCGCGTCCGGCCGCAGCACGATGGCCCCCTGCTCCTCCATATAGGCCAGCACCCGCCGCGCCCGCCCCACGGAGCGCGTGCCATAGGCCTGGGCGATGGCCGCATCCGGCGGGCAGGGCAGCCGCTCCAGCGCGGCGCGGGCCAGCATCAGGAACACGCCCTGCATGTCCTCCGGCAGGGCGCCGGCGCGGGCCTCGGCCTGCTGCCATTCCTCGCCCTCCGCCGCCTCGGCGCTGATGCCGGCGCGCGCCACCGCCAGCATGCGGCGGAAGGCGGGGATCTCCGGCGGCTTGCCGGGCACGGCATGGATGCGCAGCCGCACCAGGAAATCCTGGTACAGCACGGAGGTGCTGCGGAAGGACGCCTCCGGCTCCGCCAGCACCTGACGCAGGATCTCGTCGAGCCTCCGCTTGCGGGCGGCGCGTTCCTCGGGCGTCGGCTCCGGCTCGGCGCGCGGGGCGGGCATGGTGGGGCGGGCCTGGGCGAGCTGGGTCAGGATGTCGGGCGGCGGCGGCGCGGGGGCGCGGCGCGGCGGCGGGCGCGGCGCCTCGGGTTCCGCCGTGGCGGCCAGGATCAGCTCGCGGGCATCCTCCGGCGCGGTCTGCGGCAGCGGCACCAGCCCCGGGTTGGTGCCGCGCGATTCCGTCTCCACCGGCCCGATCTGGATGGCCAGCGGCCGGCGGGAGAGCGCCGGGCCGAGCGCCACGAAGCTGCCGCGCGGCAGGTCGCGGAACATCTCCGCCTGGCGGCGCTCCATGCCCAGCAGGTCGGCGGCGCGAGCCATGTCGATGTCGAGGAAGGTACGGCCCATCAGGAAGTTGCTGGCCTCGGCGGCCACGTTCTTGGCCAGCTTGGCCAGGCGCTGCGTGGCGATGATGCCGGCCAGCCCCCGCTTGCGCCCGCGCGACATCAGGTTGGCCATGGCGCCGAGCGAGGCGCGGCGCGCCTCGTCCGACACCTCGCCGGCGGCGGCGGGGGCGAAGAGCTGTGCCTCGTCCACCACCACGAGCATCGGCGACCAGTGGTCGCGCTCGGCATCGAACAGCCCGCCGAGGAAGGCGGCGGCGTGGCGCATCTGGCCGTCCGCGTCCAGCCCCTCGAGGTTCAGCACCACCGAGACGCGGTGCGCCCGCACGCGGTCGGCGGCGCGCTGCAAGGCGCCTTCGGTGTGCTGGGAGGCGTCGATCACCAGATGGCCGAAGCGGTCGGCCAGGCTGACGAAATCGCCCTCCGGGTCGATCACCGCCTGCTGCACCCAGGGGGCGGACTGCTCCATCAGCCGGCGCAGCAGGTGCGACTTGCCGGAGCCGGAATTGCCCTGCACGAGAAGACGGGTGGCGAGCAGCTCCTCCAGGTCGAGCATCCCCGCCTGCCCCGCCGTCGTCCTGCCCATGTCGATGCCGACCGTCATTCCACTGTCATCCCGGGCTCCGCCTGTTCAGGGCGCGGAGCTATAGCGGATCGGGGCGCGCGGGGCACGGCGCGGGGCGCGGAAAATGCGGCCCTACGCCTCCGGCCCGGCCCATGGCCGCCGGCCGAGCGGCGCGGAGAAGCGGAGCAGGTAGCCATCCGGGTCCTGCACCAGGAACTGCCGCACGCCGAGCTCGGCTTCCCCGGCCCGGTACCATTTCTCCTCGGGCGGCATGAAGAGCGGCCAGCCCTCATGCTCCAGCGCCTCCAGGACCGGCGCGAGGGTGGGCACCGTGATCTCCAGGTTCAGCCCCCGGCCGAGCGGCGCCTCCAGCGGGCCGGTGATCCAGTTCCTTCCCCTGCCCCATTCCTCCAGCATGACCTGCGCGCCGCCGCGGTCGAGATAGGCGAAGCCTTCCTCGGGCCGCGCATAGGCCACCCGGAAGCCGCACAGGTCGCGCCAGAAGCGCAGGCTGGCCCCGAGGCTGGCGACCAGCAACTCGGGCACCAGGACGGCGCGGGGGAAATCCTCTTCCGGTGCGGCGGGCATGGGGTTCGCTCCTGGCCCCCGGCACGGGAGCAGCCCATCTGCGCGGGCCCGGCGCCGGGCGTCAACTCAGAGGAAGCCGATCCATCGTCCCGCCAGCACGGCGAGCGTCCAGACCAGCAGCGAGAGCAGCGCCGCCACGCGCAGCGCGGCGCCCGTCTCGCCCTCCGCCAGGGCGCGGCGCCAGGGGGCGCCGCGGTGCAGCGCCAGCGCGTTCAGCGTGCCGGCCAGCACCAGGGCCAGCTTGATCTGGAAGGCGGCGTTGCCGAGATAGGCGCCGGGCGAGACGCTGAACAGCAGCAGCCCGGTGAGCAGCGCGAAGCCCAGCCCCCACCCCGCCATCCGCGCCAGCGGCCCGGCCAGATGCGGCAGCGGCACGCCGCGGAACACCCCCAGCAGCCGCAGGTCCAGCGTGACGATGGCGCCCAGCAGCACCCCAATCGACAAGATGTGCGCCGCATTGGCCAGCGGATAGGCGATGGCCGAGCGCCGCAGCGCGGCACCCGGCCAGGCCGCCAGGGCCTCGATCCATTCCAAGGCCGCGCCCTCAGTTGCCGCGGATGCGCTCCGGATAGATGTCGTAGATGCGGTCGGCGGTGCGCAGGCGCACGGCCTTCATCCGCTTCTCGTCGCCCTCGCGGGCGCGGTTGCCGATGGCGGTGATGCTGTCGCCCACCTTGGCCGAGCCTTCGGCGAAGCCCGCCCGCTGGGTCTGCGAGGGATTGCCGAGTTCCACGGTCCAGACGCCGTTATCCGCGGTCTCCACCCGCAGGGTGGGGTGCGGCGGGCCGATCCGCACCTCGCGGACGGTGCCGCGCAGCTCCATCTGCTCCGATTCCGCCCAGGACCAGCCATGATGCGCGGCCGCCCCGGAGGCGCCGAGCACCATCATCGCGAAGCCACCTGCCAGGCGTGGCAGCAGCCGGTTCGTCGCCATGTCTCTCCCTCCCGTTTCCCGGCCGGACGGAACCTGTCCGGCCAGGCTTATCTGGGGCGGCGGCGGCTCATGTCGACAGGGGGCGGGGGCGCAGCGTGCCCAGCGCCACGCCGCCCAGCACCAGCGCCATGGCCACGGCGTGGTAGCCATGCAGGCTCTCGCCCAGCAGCGTGGCGCCCAGCGCCAGCGCATAGGCCGGGATCAGGTACATGGACATGCTGGCCCGGGCGGCGCCGACCTGGCTGACGACGCGCGCAAAGGCGCCATAGGCCCCCACCCCCGCCACCAGCCCGAGGAACAGCATGCCCCAGACCGCCCGCACGCCCAGATGCGG
The DNA here is from genome assembly GCF_042651065.1 of Teichococcus aestuarii. Taxonomy (NCBI): domain Bacteria; kingdom Pseudomonadati; phylum Pseudomonadota; class Alphaproteobacteria; order Acetobacterales; family Roseomonadaceae; genus Roseomonas; species Teichococcus aestuarii. The sequence continues at coordinate 10,229 of NZ_JBHSCH010000001.1, read as the reverse complement.
CACGCCGAGGCTGGACCATTCCAGCAGCATCAGCGGCGCCATGCCGAGCGCGCCGCCCGCCGCCACCGCCCACAGCAGCAGCAGCGGCGGCAGCGCCACCGGGCGGTGCCGCAGCAGCGCCGTGTAGCCGGCCCAGGCCAGGATGGCGAAGAACATCAGCGCGTCGCCCGGGTTGAACTCGAGCCGCAGCAGCGCGGCAAGATCGCCCCGGAAGGTGGCGACGGCGATGCCGGTGAAGGCGCAGGCGATGCCCGCCACCACGGAGAGCCGCAGCCGCACCCCCCAGACAACCCGCTCGATCAGCGCCACCAGCAGCGGCGACATGGCGGCGATGAGGGCGATGTTGCCGGCGCTGGTATAGGCCGCCGCGCCGTATTGCGGCGCCACGCTGACCACGCCGCCGAGCAGCGCCAGGAGCGCCAGCACGCCGGGCGGCGCCTGCCGCAGCGCGCCCTGCCGCAGCGGCGCCCACACCACCGGCAGCAGCACCAGCGCCGCCACCAGCCAGCGGCCAAAGCCCAGCGTCACCGGCGGTACGGAGCCGCTCAGCCAGCGGGCCGCCACCATGTTGCTGGCGAAGAGCAGCGGCGCGCAGAGGAACAGGAACACCAGGACCCAGCGTGGCCCGGAGGGGCTGTTGGCGAGCGATGATGCCAGACGCATGGCTGTGGCCTCGGCGTTGATCCGTGGCCACAGGGTAGGGAATTTGCGTCAGGCGTTCTTACCGAAGTAGGCGGCGGCGGGGGCGCGATTCAGAAGCCCCTTCTGTCTTTTCCCGAAAAACAGAAGATATTTCCGCGCTCACGCCCCGGAGAGGCAGGCTGTTCCGCAAAACAGCCCTGCCTCCCCGGCCTCAAGCCGGGCGGAACTCGGCTTCGACCGCATCCATGGCCCAGTCCACCCAGGGCAGCAGGGCGCGCAGGTCGTCCGTCTCCACCGTGGCGCCGCCCCACAGGCGCAGGCCGGGCGGGGCATCGCGATAGGGCGCCACGTCCAGCCCGGCCCCCTCGGCCTCCAGCCGCGCGGCGAGGGATTTCGTGGCGCGGGCCTGGATGGCCTCGTCGAGCGCGGCGAACCACGGCGCCACCAGCTTCAGGCAGATGGAGGTGCAGGAGCGGGTCTCGGGCCGCTCGGCCAGGAAGGCGAAGCGGTCCTGCCCCGCCACCCAATCCGCCACGGCGGCGAGATTGGCCTCGGAGCGCGCCACCAGCGCCGGCAGGCCGCCGATGCCCTCAGCCCAGCGCAGCCCATCCAGCGCATCCTCGACGCAGAGCATGGAGGGGGTGTTGATGGTGTCGCCCTGGAAGATGCCCTCGATCAGCCGGCCGCCCTTGGTCAGGCGAAAGATTTTTGGGAGCGGCCAAGCGGGGCTGTGGGATTCGAGGCGCTCCACCGCGCGCGGCGAGAGGGCCAGCATGCCATGCGCCGCCTCGCCGCCCAGCACCTTCTGCCAGGACCAGGTGACGACATCGAGCTTCCGCCAGTCCAGATCCATGGCAAAGGCGGCGGAGGTGGCATCGCAGATGGCGAGCCCTTCGCGCTCCGCGCTGATCCAGCCGGCATCGGGCAGGCGCACGCCGCTGGTGGTGCCGTTCCAGACGAAGACGCAATCCCGCGCCGGGTCCACCCGCGCGAGGTCGGGCAGCTGGCCGTAGGGCGCCTGGATCAGCCGCACATCCGGCAGGCGGAGCTGCTTCGTGATGTCGTTGGCCCATTCGGCGGAGAAGCTTTCCCAGGCCAGCACATCCACCCCGCGCGGCCCCAGCAGCGACCACAGCGCCATCTCCACCGCCCCCGTGTCCGAGGCCGGCACGATGCCGAGGCGCCAGCCCTCCGGCATGCGCAGCACGGAGCGGGACAGGGCGATGACCTCGGCCAGCCGCGCCTTGGGGTCCTTCGCGCGGTGGCTGCGGCCGAGCAGCGCGCCCTCCAGCGCCGCCAGCGACCAGCCCGGCCGCTTGGCGCAGGGGCCGGAGGAGAAGCACGGATTGGCCGGGCGGCGGGTCGGCTTGGGGTGGGGCTGCGCCATGCGATGGAACTCACTGCTTCAGGAAGGCGGGGCGGGTTTGCGCCCGCCGGCCGCCACGATCAAGCGGGCGGCAGCACCACGCTGCCGCGGGCGTAGAGCACGGCGTGCCCGCCCATGCGGATACGCTCCCCCGCCCGCTCGCACCACAGCGTGCCGCCGCGCGCGCTGGCCTGCCGGCAGACCAGCCGCTCCCGCCCCAGCCGCTCCGCCCAGAGCGGCACAAGCTGCACATGCGCCGCCCCCGTCACCGCATCCTCGTTGATGCCGACACGAGCGGCGAAGTAGCGCGAGACGATGTCGTGCACCCCGTCATCCCCCGGCGCGGTGGCGATGACGCGGGAGCCGGCGGCGCCGGGGTCCGGCAGGGTGGCGATGCGGTTGTGGTCCGGCGCCAGGGCGCGCACCGTCTCGGCCTTGTCGAACAGGCAGATCCAGTCCCGCGCCTTCCACACCTCGCGCGGCACGGCGCCGAGCGCGGCGGCGAGGCCCTGCGGCGCGCAGGCGGCGCGGCGCGGCGGGTTCGCCGGGAAGTCCAGCACGAAGCGCTCCCCTTCCCGGCTGACACCGAGGATGCCGGAGGCGGTGCGGAAGCGCAGCGCCCCCTCCTGCCCCATCTCGCTGGCCAGGATGAAGGCGGTGGCCAGGGTGGCGTGGCCGCAGAGCGCCACCTCGGTGATGGGGGTGAACCAGCGCAGATGCCACTGGCCCGGGCCATCGGGGACGAAGAAGGCCGTCTCGCTGAGATTGTGCTCGGCCGCCATGGCCTGCATCAGCGCATCCGGCAGCCAGGCATCGAGCGGCACCACGGCGGCGGGGTTGCCAGCGAAGGGGCGCTCGGCGAAGGCATCGACCTGATAGACCGGGACGCTGCGCGGCAGCCGGTCAGGCGGCGGGGTGGTGGGCGGGGGCGGCAGGCTCATGGCGGCTTGGTCCGGGCGTTGTCGCGGCCCAGCTTGCCCGAGCCATGCCGCAGGCGCGAAGGCGGCGCCGCGTCATGCCAGGGTTGCGAGTCGCGCCGGGTCCAGCGTCACCGCGTGGTTCAGCGGCCCGTGGCCACGGCCGAGGCCGGGCGCGGAGCGCAGCGCCGCCTGCACATAGGCGCGGCCGCGCGCCACCGCGTCCCGCATCGGCATCCCCTGCGCCAGCCCGGCGGCGATGGCGGAGGCCAGGGTGCAGCCCGTGCCATGGGTGTGGCGGCTGTCGATGCGCGGGCTCTCGAAGGTCTCGATGCCCTCGGCGGTGGCCAGCACGTCCACCAGCGTCTCGCCCGGCAGGTGGCCGCCCTTCAGCAGCACGGCGGGGGTGCCCATCGCCAGCATCCGCCGTGCCGCAGCCTTCATCTCCTCCACGGTGGAGACCGGCTGGCCGGTGATGACCTCGGCCTCCGGCAGGTTGGGCGTCAGCAGGGCGGCGAGCGGCAGCAGGCGGCGGCGCAGCGTCTCCACCGCCTCCGGCGCCAGCAGGGCATGGCCGCCCTTGGCCACCATCACCGGATCGGCGACGAGCGGGATGCCGCGCCCATGCGCCGTGACCGCGTCGCACACCGCCTCAATGGTCGGCACATCGGCCAGCATGCCGGTCTTCAGCGCGTCGGCGCCGATATCCTCGAGGCTGAGGCGGATCTGCAGGCGGATGAAATCGGGCGGCACGCCATGGACGGCATGGACGCCCAGCGTGTCCTGCGCCGTCAGCGCCGTGATGGCGGTGGCCGCATAGGCGCCGAGCGCCGTGCAGGCCTTGATGTCCGCCTGGATGCCGGCGCCGCCCCCGGAATCGGAGCCGGCGATGATAAGGACGCGCCCCCGCATCACGCGCCGCCCTCCACCGTGGCGTCGGGCGCGGGGCGCTCGGCCACGGCGCCGGCGGCGGCGCGGGCGCGGATCAGCGCGGCCAGGCCCTGCACCGTCTCCTCCACCAGCGCCTCCTCCTCCGCCTCGGCCATCACGCGGATCACCGGCTCGGTGCCGCTGGCGCGGATCAGCACCCGGCCGCGCTGGGCGAGCCGCGCCTCGGCGGCGGTGATCGCCTCCTGCACGGCGGCGTCCTTCAGCGGGCTCACGCCGGCGTAGCGGACATTCACCAGGCGCTGCGGCAGCGGCGTAAAGCAGCGGCAGATGGCGCTGGCCGGCCGCCTCTCCTCCGCCAGCACGGCCAGCACCTGCAACGCGGCCACCAGCCCGTCGCCCGTGGTGCCGAAATCGCTCAGGATCATATGGCCGGACTGCTCGCCGCCGAGGTTGCAGCCCGTCTCGCGCATCCGCTCGGAGACGTAGCGGTCCCCCACCTTGGTGCGCAGCAGCTCCAGCCCCTGCCCCTTCAGGAAGCGCTCCAGCCCGAGATTGGACATGACGGTGGCCACCACCGCCTTGCCGTGCAGCCGCTTCTGCTTCGCCCAGGATTGCGCCACCACGGCCAGGATCTGGTCGCCATCGATGATCTGGCCCTTCTCGTCGGCCAGCACCAGCCGGTCCGCGTCGCCATCGAGGGCGATGCCGAGATCGGCGCGGCGCTCGCGCACCAGCTCCGCCATGCGGGCGGGGGCGGTGGAGCCGCATTCGCGGTTGATGTTGAAGCCGTCCGGCGCAACGCCCACCGGCACCACCTCGGCGCCCAGCTCCCACAGCACGGTGGGCGCCACCTTGTAGGCGGCGCCATTGGCGCAATCGACGACGATGCGCATGCCGGCGAGGCTGCGGCCCTTGGGGAAGCTCGCCTTCACCGCCTCGATGTAGCGGCCCGGCGCATCCTCCAGCCGGCTGGCGCGGCCGAGGCGGGAGGGGCCAACGAGCTGGGCGGAGAGATCGCCCGCCATCAGCGCCTCGATCTCCGCCTCCTCGGCATCGGAGAGCTTCAGCCCGTCGGGGCCGAACAGCTTGATGCCGTTGTCCTCGAACGGGTTGTGGCTGGCCGAGATCATCACGCCGAGGTCGGCCCGCAGGGAGCGCGTCAGCATGGCGATGGCGGGCGTCGGCAGCGGGCCGACCAGCACCACGTCCATGCCCGCGCCGACGAAGCCCGCCGTCAGCGCCGGCTCCAGCATGTAGCCCGAGAGGCGCGTATCCTTGCCGATGACGACGCGGTGCCGGTGGGCGCCGCGATTGAAGAAGCGGCCGGCGGCCTGGCCGAGGCGCAGCGCCGTGGAGGCGTCCATCGGCGCCCGGTTGGCGACACCCCGGATGCCGTCCGTGCCGAACAGGCGGCGCACCGCTTCACTCATGCCGGGCTTCCTCTCCAATCCCCGTGGGTTGCTGTAGCGGCGCCGGGAGGCCGCGCGCAAGCGAGGCCGCCCTCAGCCCAGTTCGGCCGCGGCGCCGTCGGTGCAGGCCCGCCACATGCGCAGCGCCTGCACCGTCGCGGCCACGTCGTGCACGCGCAGGATGCTGGCCCCCGCGCTGGCCGCGGCCTGGGCCACGGCCAGGCTGCCGGCCAGCCGCCCGGCCGCCTCCTCCACCCCCGTCACCTGGCCGATGAAGCGCTTGCGCGAGGCGCCGACCAGGATGCGGCAGCCGATGCCCGCCAGCAGCGGCAGGCGCTGCATCAGCAGCAGGTTCTGCGCCCCCGTCTTGCCGAAGCCGAGGCCGGGATCGATGGCGATGCGCCCGCGCGGGATGCCCAGCGCCTCGGCCGTCTCCACCCGCTGGCGCAGGAAGCGGGCCACCTCCAGCACCACATCGGCGTAGTTCGTCTCCTGCTGCATGCGGCGCGGGTCCAGCACCGGCATGTGCATCAGCACCACCGGCGCCCGCGCCTCCTGCACCACCTGGATGGAGGCGGGCTCCTGCCGCAGCGCGGTGACGTCGTTGATGATCTCGGCCCCCGCATCCAGGGCGGCGCGCATGGTGGCGGGGTGGCGGGTGTCCACGCTCACCACCGCCGCCTTGGCCAGTTCCCGCACCACGGGCAGCACCCGCGCCATCTCCTCCTCCGGGCCGACGGGCGGGGCGCCGGGGCGGGTGCTCTCGCCGCCGATGTCGAGGATGTCCGCCCCCGCCTCCAGCATGGCGTGGCCGGCGGCGATGGCGGCGCGCGGGTCGAGGTGCTGGCCGCCATTGGAGAAGCTGTCGGGCGTGGTGTTGAGGATGCCCATCACCAGCGGGCGGTCGTTCGGCAGGCCGGCGAAGGGCAGAGGGCGGCGCGTCAGCGGCGGCAGCAGCGCCTCCCAGCCATCGCCGGGCAGTTCCGCGACGGGGTGGATGCCGAGGTCCCGCCCCTCCTCGATCAGCCGCGCCAGCGGGAAGGCGGCGGGGCCGCCGGCCAGCGGCAGGGCGTGCCCGTCGCGCACCGCCTGGAGTGCCACCGGCCCATGCAGCAGGCCGGCCGGCTCGATCCAACGTTCGACCATCTTCCCGTCCCTCGCGACCGGCCAAAGAAAAAGGGCCCCGTCTCCGGAGCCCTTTCCTTATCGCAGCTTCCCGCCGCAGGACCAGGGGCGCCTCAGGCGCCCGGCTGCGGCGCCGGGTTGCCGAAGCCGCCCGGCCGCGTCGGCCGGCCGGAGCTGGGCACGCTGCCGCGGCCGGCGGCGGTCGGCTCGTCGGGGCGGTTGCGCACCACCGGCTCGCCCTTGATCACCTGCCGGATCTCGTCGCCCGAGAGGGTCTCGTATTCCAGCAGGCCCTTGGCCAGGGCGTGCAGCTCCTCGATGTTGGTCTGCAGCGTGTGCTTGGCGCGGGCATAGGCGTCGTCGATGATCGCCCGCACCTCGCTGTCGATCTCCCGCGCGGTGGCCTCCGAGACGTTCTTCGACTGCGTCACGGAGTGGCCGAGGAAGACCTCCTGGCTGTTGTCGCCATAGGCGATCATGCCGAGCTTCTCGCTCATGCCCCACTCGGTGACCATCATCTTGGCCTGGTTGGTGGCCATCTTGATGTCGCCCGAGGCGCCGTTGGAAACCTTGTCCGCGCCGAAGATCAGCTCCTCGGCGACGCGGCCGCCCATGGCCATCGCCAGCTCCGCCTTCAGCTTGCTCTTGTGCTTGCTGTAGCGGTCGCCCGCGGGCAGGGACATGACGAGGCCCAGTGCCCGGCCGCGCGGGATGATGGTGGCCTTGTGCACCGGGTCGCATTCCGGCTCGTGCAGGGCGACGAGGGCATGGCCGGCCTCGTGATAGGCCGTCATCTTCTTCTCGTCGTCCGACATCACCAGGCTGCGGCGCTCGGCGCCCATCAGCACCTTGTCCTTGGCCATCTCGAACTCGTGCATGCCGACGGTGCGGCGGCCCGAGCGGGCGGCCAGCAGCGCCGCCTCGTTGACGAGGTTGGCGAGGTCGGCGCCCGAGAAGCCCGGCGTGCCGCGCGCAATGGTCTTGGGATCGACGTCGGACGCCAACGGCACCTTCCGCATGTGGACGCGGAGGATCTTCTCGCGGCCCGACACGTCGGGGTTCGGCACCACCACCTGGCGGTCGAAGCGGCCGGGGCGCAGCAGCGCCGGGTCCAGCACGTCCGGCCGGTTGGTGGCGGCGATGAGGATGACGCCCTCATTCGCCTCGAAGCCGTCCATCTCCACGAGCATCTGGTTCAGGGTCTGCTCGCGCTCATCGTTGCCGCCGCCGAGGCCGGCGCCACGATGGCGGCCCACCGCGTCGATCTCGTCGATGAAGATGATGCAGGGGGCGTTCTTCTTGCCCTGCTCGAACATGTCGCGCACGCGGCTGGCGCCGACGCCCACGAACATCTCGACGAAGTCGGAGCCCGAGATGGTGAAGAAGGGCACATTCGCCTCGCCGGCGATGGCGCGGGCGAGCAGCGTCTTGCCGGTGCCGGGCGGGCCCACCAGCAGCACGCCCTTCGGGATCTTGCCGCCGAGGCGCTGGAACTTCTGCGGGTCGCGCAGGAAGTCCACGATCTCCTCCAGCTCGCCCTTCGCCTCGTCGATGCCGGCCACGTCCTCGAAGGTGACGCGGCCCTGCTTCTCGGTCAACAGCCGGGCGCGGCTCTTGCCGAAGCCCATGGCCCGGCCGCCGCCGCCCTGCATCTGGCGCATGAAGAAGATCCAGACGCCGATCAGCAGCAGCATCGGGAACCAGGAGAGGAGGTAGTGGAAGAGCGGGTTGACGTCGCTCTCCTCCGGCTTGGCCACCACCCGCACGCCCTTGTCGGTCAGGCGGCTGACCAGGGCGGGGTCCTCGGGCGTGTAGGTGCTGAAGGTGCGGCCGTCCGAAAGCTGCCCCGTGAGGGTGCGGCCCTGAATGGTCACGTCCCGCACCCGGCCGCCATTCACCTCGTTCAGGAAGTCGCTGTAGGCGACCTGCTGGCCGGTCTGGCGGGTGGAGGAAGAAGGTTGAAAGAGATTGAACAGCGCCACGAGCAGCAGCGCCACGATCACCCAGAGCGCCAGATTGCGGCCGAAATTGTTCACCGTGCGGTTCCCATCCGTGTGCCGGCCCGAGGAGGCATCCTGGCCCAGCGCCATGACAAGATAGGGCGCCCGGCACCATTCTGAAACCTTGCCGCGCACGTCATCTTGCACAGACGTTATTTATAGGCGCACAACGGCCCGCCAGAGGGAGCAAAATCGGCAGCCACCGGCCATCCGAGGCCGAGCGGCGGGACCGAGACCGCCTCCCCGCCCCTCCACAGCGCCGGCAGCCCGGCCAGCACCCGCGCCGGCAGGCCACGCCGCACAGCGCGCGGCAGGGCCGCCGCCCCTGCCCTGCCCAGCGCACCGAGCCACAACCCCTCCTCTGCCTCCGGCGCCTGCCAGGTGGCCCGCAGGCGCCAGCGGTCATCCCACATCGCCCCCGGTGCGGCCGGAACCGGCGGCGCGCAGGCGGCGGGCTCCCGGCACAGCACCCCGTCCGACCACAGAACCCCGTGCAGCGTGCCCTGCCCACGCGACAGCAGGGCCCGCACCGCCGCCGAAGCCGGAGCGTGCTCGGCGCCAGAGAGCAGCCGCAGCAGCGCCGCCAGGGCGGAGGCCGCCACCGCGTCCCGGCCCAGCGCCGCCGCGTCCAGCCGCGCCCAGCCTTCCGGGGCCAGATGGAGAGCACCGGCGAGGCGCTCCGCCACCGCCGCCTCCTGCTGCGCGCGGCGCCGGGCGAAGGCCGCCGCCGCCCCGGCCAGAGCGGCGACGCGCGTTCCGGTGCCATCCGGGTCCGCCAGGGCGGCGCGCAGGGCGACGCGCGTGAAGCGCGGATCGGCATTGGAGGGGTCGCGCAGCGGGGAGAGGCCCTCGCGCCGCAGCAGCGCCTCCAGCGCCACCGGGGGGAGGCCCAGCAGCGGGCGCAGGATCACCGCCGCCTCCGCCGCGCGCCAGGGCGCCATGCCGGCGAGGCCCGCCGCGCCGCTGCCGCGCAGGGCGCGGAACAGCACCGTCTCCGCCTGGTCCATGCGGTGCTGGCCGAGCAGCAGCCAGGGGCGGCCGAGCGCGCCGCAGCGCGCCAGCATCGCCGCGAGGCGGCCCGCCCTGGCGCGCTCCTGCAAGGCGGGGCCACGCGGCAGGCCCAGGGTCAGGATCTCGGAGGCGATGCCGCGCCCGGCCAGGGTGCGGGCCGTCCAGGCGGCCTCCGCCGCGCTCCCGTCGCGCAGCCCGTGATCGACGATGAGCGCCAGCGCGTCGCCGCCGCGCGCGGCGCAGAAGCGCGCGGCCAGCAGCGCCAGGGCCAGGGAATGCGGGCCGCCGGAGACGCCCACCGCCATCCGAGGCGCAGGGCCGAAAGGCCCGAGGGCGCCAAGCCGAGCTTCGAAATCCGGGGTGCCGGCGGCGCCCCCGCTTTCCAGGATCAGCGGCAGCCGCCGCGCTTGCGGGCCTCGGCGGCGCGGTCGGCGAGGCCGCCGGACAGGCGCGGGAACTCGCTGCGCAGGTCATCCAGCGTGGCGCAGGCCTCGCGCTTGGCGCCGAAGCCCAGGAAGGAATTGGCCAGGCCCAGCATCGCCTCGGGCGCACGGCCGCTGCTGCGGTTGCGGCGATAGGCGTCGTCATAGGCCAGGGCGGCGTTCTGGAACTCCCGCTTGCCGAGCAGGGCATCGCCCAGGAGGATCTGGGCATCCTGCGCGCGGGCGGTGTTGCGGGCGGCGATCACCTCGCGCGCCGCGGCCTCGGCGGCGCCGTAGTCGCGGCGGGAAAGCGCCGTCTGGCCATCGGCCAGGGTGCGCTCGGCGGTGCGCGGCGCCGCCGAGGCCGCGGCGCGCGAGGTGATCGCCGCCCGCAACACCGCCCGCGCGCAGGATGCCCAGATCCTCCTGGGCGATGCCCTGCTCGG